>JAUXJB010000098.1 GCA_030624945.1 Deltaproteobacteria bacterium
ACCGGCCGGTCCGTGCCTCCCAGACCGGCCCGGCCCCTCTTGATCGCGCGCGCGATGGTGGCCACGGCGGCGTCCTGGCCAAAGACGACCGCGCGCAGATCATCTTCGAGACGCTCGAGGTGCTGCCGATCGGAATGGCTGGCGCGCACCGAGGGGATGCGGGCCATGCGAGCCACGAGCGCCTCGACGTCACGGACGGTCACGCCCTTGCGTCTGGGGCCAGGCCGCAGGCGCACCGCCGCGCCGACCTCGTCCATCACGTCGATGGCCTTGTCGGGGAGGAAGCGGTCCTGAATGTGTCGCGCCGAGAGCTCGGCGCACGCCCGGAGTGCGGGCAGGGTGTAGTGCACGCCGTGGTGCTCCTCGTAGCGCGACGCCAGCCCCTTGAGGATCTTCACGGTGTCCTCGAGGGAGGGCTCCGGGATCTCGATCTTCTGGAAGCGCCGCGCCAGAGCGCGGTCCTTCTCGAAGTGGCGGTACTCCCCGTACGTGGTCGAGCCCATGCAGCGCAGCTCCCCCGACTGGAGCAGGGGCTTCAGCATGTTGGAGGCATCGACGGTGGCGCCCTGGGCTGCGCCCGCACCGAGGATGGTGTGGATCTCGTCGATGAAGAGCACGGGGTTCGGCCGCTCCTGTACCGCCTGGACGAGTGCCTTGAAGCGCGCCTCGAAGTCGCCGCGATACTTCGTGCCGGCGAGCATCGCCCCCAGGTCGAGCGAAAAGATCTCCGCGCCTGCCAGATCGCGGGGCACGTCTCCGTTGTGGATCTTCTGCGCCAGCCCCTCGGCGATGGCCGTCTTCCCGACCCCCGACTCGCCGATGAAGATCGGGTTGTTCTTGCGTCGCCGCGCCAGCACGTGAATCGCCCGATCGAGCTCCGTCTGGCGTCCGATCAACGGATCGAGCTTTCCCTCTGCGGCGAGCTCGGTGAGGTTCGTGCAGAAGGCCTCGAGCGGGTCGGGGATCTCCCCCCCCTCCTCCTCCATGCCCGGGGGAACGCCTCGCGCGGGCTCTCCCTCGCCGCCGGCTGCATCGGGGCCGGGCAGCTTGGAGATCCCGTGCGAGATGTACTTGAGCACGTCGAGGCGCGAGGTGCCCTGGGTGCGCAGCAGCTCGACGGCGTGCGAGTCGGGCTCCTGGAAGAGCGCGGCGATCAGGTCTCCGGCTTCCACCTCGTCCCGCTCGGCGCTGTCCGCGTGCGCCATTGCGGCCTGCAGCACGCGGTGGAACGAGATCGTCTGCGCCGTCTCGACGGGTGCGTCGCCGGGCTCGGACTCGATCTCGTCGTTGAGGAAACGCTCGAGATCGGACTTGAGTCGCCGCAGGTTCGCCCCGCTGTGGCGGAGAACCTCGGCGCCCCGCGCGTCGTGAATCAGGGCGTAGAGCAAGTGCTCGATCGTGACGTACGCGTGGCGCCTCGACACCGCCTCGCGCACGGCCGAGTGAAGGGTCAACTGAAGCTCTCGATTGATGTGGCTCACTCCGGCTCCGCTCCCGCCCGCAGCGGGAACCCGCGTTCCTCGGCCATCCGGTGCACCGCGGCGACCTTGCTCTCCGCGATCTCGAGCACGTAGACGCCCGCTACACCTTTTCCTCCCCTGTGAATCTGAAGCATGAGCTGGGTCGCCTCCGAGGGTCCCTTGTTGAAGAGCTGCTCGAGCAGTGCCACGACGAACTCCATCGGCGTGTAGCTGTCGTTGAACAGGATGACCTTGAAACGGGCGGGTCGCTTGACCTCTCTTTTCTCCTCGGTGGCGAGGCCGCCCTCACGCTCGATGTCCTTTCGGGGAATCGGTCCCCCCGGCTTCCTTGGCTCGTCGGGCATCCCGCTAAGGATACAGACGAGAGATAGCGCAGGAAAGTTCGGAGCCGCGAGGGGTGCGGGGGCTCGCCGGACCGCGCCGGCTACGCTACGCCTCATTTCCGGGTCGGACGGGTAGACTCCAAAGAGATGGCCGAAATCGAGCTCCGGGAAGGCGTGGCCGGTCTGCCGCGCGAAGAGTGGAACGCGCTGGTGGGTGAGGGGTCGCCGTTCCTCGAGTGGGATTGGCTCGCCTCCCTGGAGGAGGCCGGTGCGGTGGGCCCGAGAACGGGCTGGGGCCCGCGCCCCCTGGTCGCCCTGGAGAACGGGCGCCTGGTCGCCGCCTGCCCCCTCTACGCCAAGGGTCACAGCCAGGGAGAGTTCGTCTTCGACGGGAGCTGGGCGGACGCCGCAGAGCGCGCCGGCATCTCCTACTACCCAAAGCTTCTCGTGGGCGTGCCGTTCACACCCGTCGGGGGCGCCCGCTTCCTGGTGGCGCAGGGTCAGGACAGAGCCGCCTGGATCCGGACACTCGGGACCGTGCTGCGGGAGATCTGCCAGGAGAACGAGCTCTCCGGAGTCCACGTCAACTTCTGCCGGCCCGACGAGATCGAGCCCTTGCAGAAGGTCGGCTACCAGCTCCGCATCGGGCTGCAGTATCAGTGGCAAAACCACGGTTACGCGGACTTCGAGGCCTACCTGGGGCGGTTCCGGAGCAAGCGCCGCAACCAGATCAAGCGCGAGCGGCGCCAGCTGCGCGAGCAGGGCGTGGTGATCGAGACGTATACGGGCGAGGAGATCCCCGACGAGCTCTTCCCGTCGATGTACCGCTTCTACCTGGCCACGATCCGCGCCCGCTACTGGGGCCACCAGTACCTGAACGAGCGCTTCTTCGAGCTGCTGCGGGATCGCTTCCGGGAGAGGCTGTGCTTCATCGTGGCGCGGCAGGGCGAAGAAGTCATCGCGGGAACGACGAACGTGGTGAAGGGCGATGTTCTCTACGGGCGTTACTGGGGCTGCGATCGCGAGCTGCGGCACCTCCACTTCAACGTCTGCTACTACGCGGCCGCGGAGTACTGCATCGAGCGCGGTCTGGCGCGCTTCGAGCCCGGCGCGGGAGGCGGCTACAAGCAGGTGCGGGGCTTCGACGCGGAGCCGACCTTCAGCCTGCATTTCCTCGCGGATCCCGGCCTGCGCGAGGCGGTCACGCGCTATCTCGAGGCAGAACGCGAGGAGATGGAGGGCAACATCGATTGGATCCGCGACCACTCCGCTCTCAAGTCGACGGCGGGCGCCCGCTGAGCGGCGGCGTGCCGGATCATTCGAGCCGGTGCAGCATTTGCAACGCCTCCGTCTGGCTGAGAAGAGGCTTGCTGGCGAGGTTTGGCGCGGGGCTCGGCACGGGCTCTGGGGACTCGGCACGGCGCTGGGGAAGCATGATCTCGAGGGGGCGATGGACCCAGCCGGCGGCCGTGAGCGACTCGCCAGCCGTCTCCACGCTGGCGGCGATGACGCGCCCCTCATCGAGGGCGAAGGAGCTCTCCGCCTCGGCCACGATCCGGTCGGGGTGCACCGCCGCGCGCATGACCTCCACGTTCTCGGGTGTCTCGACCACCAGCACGAGCACCGGTGCCTGCCCCGCGGAGGTAGCTGTCTGCTTCAGCCAGCTGCCGAGCTGCGGGAAGCTCCAGTTGGGCGGCCAGACGTAGAGCCCGGCCACGAGCCCGGCCACGATGACGGCCCCGATGGAGAAAGGCATGTTCCTGTCCACATCCGGGCCATCGGCAGCGATCTGCGTTCGCTGAATTGCCCCCAGCTGCCTCTAGGCCGCTACCGTCTTCTGGCCCGACGCGACCTGGGCGGCGATCCGTTCGTGGACGCGCCGCATGAGCTCGGCGGTCGATAGCTCCGCGAACTCCGTCCAGGGAATCGCCTCCAGGACGCTGAGTCGGATCTCGTGCCGACCCCGCAGCACGAAGCCCCGCTTCGGCAGGGCGTCTGCCGTGCCGCTCAGCGCGATTGGCAAGATCGTCGAGCGCGTACTCTTGGCCAGGTCGAACGCCCCGGTCTTGAAGGGCCGAAGTCGGCCGTCCGGAGAGCGCGTGCCCTCCGGGAACATCATGATGGAGTTCCCCTGGGCCAGCGCCTCTTCGCACTCGCGCATCATCGCCATCGCGCTCGCGTGCCGACCGCGCACGAGCTTGATGTAGCGGTTCAGCGACATGTTCCAGCCGACCAGGGGTATGCGAAAGTTCTCGACCTTGGAGACCCACTTGAAGTGTGTCCGCAGCCGAGAGATCACCAGGATGTCGAGCAGGGAGAGGTGGTTCGAGACCATCACGTAGGTCTCGTCGGGACGGATGCGCTCCCGCCCGTGTAGCTCCACGTGCCAGGCCGGGTTGGCCCAGGTGTAGAGACTGCCCCACAAGCAGGTGAAGCGATGCAGCAGGACCCTGCGAGGATCGATCGGCGCGGTGAGGGCCCAGATCAGAACGGCGAGGGGATACGCCACGAGCGAGCTCAGGCCCATGAACAGCCAGAAGGCGAGCGATAGTGCGAGTCGCATCGACTCCATTCTCGCAGAGAGACAGGGCCAAGGCGAGATCCACGCCACCGGTCCTGGGGGTTGAGCTAGTCCTCTTCGCCGCTGGGCAGGATCTGGCTCACGATCGTGGGCTTCAGCTCGCCGTGGTCCAGGATCTCGATCATGGGAAGGCTCTGCACCAGGGCGCGCAGGTTCTCCTCCGCGCCGGGCTCCACCCACTCGAAGTTCAGGGCCATGCCCTTGGCGCCGTCGTCGCGAACCACGATGGCCTCGACGAGGAATGGCTCGGTGCGCGGGTGGATGGCGAGGCGCAGGCGATCCCCCACCGCGAGCTCCGAGTTCGGCTCCACCCGCATGCCGCCCTCGGAGAGGTCGATTCCGAGCAACGCGTAGGCCGCCCCCTCGGACATGGCCATGATCGTGCTGCCGTAGCTGCTCCGCGGCTGCTTGCGTCGCGAGCCCTCTTCAGCGGGCTCCGAGGCGATCTGGCCGACCGGGAGGACCGCCGGGCCGCTCGACCGTTCGATCAGTACCACGCGCAGACGCTTGCGAAGCTCGGCGTCGAGCGGCTCGAAGTTGATTCCCAGCGACGTGTCACCCTCGTCTCCGCCCTCGGAGGTCGCGGGTCCCGTGCGCAGGACCGTACCCGGGAGCTCGAGCACTTCGCCGCCGGCGACCTCTGCGGGAATCCGGATTCGGATGCTCTCCTCCTTGCGCGGCGGCTCCTGGGTGAAGAGACGACACCCGCGAGCGGAGAGGTCCGTCAGCGTCCCGCTAGCCGTTCCGTGCGAGCTCTCGAACTCGACCTGGTACCCGAACGCCTCGCGCCGCACGCGGCGCTTGTCGTCGCCGGAATAGAGCGCGCGCAGCAGCAACAGGCGCAGGGCCATCGGGTGGACGGGCTCGCGCACCAGAAAATCGAAGCCCTTGAGCTGGAGGGACGTGCGGTCGGCGGGTTCCTCGCTGGCGACGAAGGCCATCCAGACGGCGCGCGAGGTGAGGCTCGAGACTCCGCGCCGAAGCTGGTGCAGCTCCGCACGCTGCCATGTCGTCACGAGCAGGTGCTCCGGCTCGGGCAACGGGGTCTCCCGATCCGCGGCCCGGATGTGCTGGAACGGCACGTCGAGCTCCTCCAGGAGCTCGTGGACGAGTCCGAGCTCGCCGTCGTCTACCAGCAGGATCGAGGGTCTGTTCATCGAGCCGCACCTTCTCCGCCATACACCCGGGCTTTGCTACGGATCGGGATCGCGGGGGGAAGGCTTGAGCCAACCACTGGGCGCCATTCCCGCCGGACTCGAGTCGCGCCGAAACCGAGCACGGGAATCGAGTAGGATCGACCAATGTCCGAGACCCCCTCTCCCCCCTCCAAGGCGCAGATCGATTCCTTCCACAAGACACTCTCGAACTGGGGTCGCTTCGGCGAGCGCGACCAGCTGGGCACGCTGAACCTGATCAGCGCGTCCAAGCGCCGGGCGGCCGCGGGCCTGGTCCAGAGCGGGCGGACCGTTTCCTGTTCCCGCATGCTGCCGACGCAGCCAGCGGAGGACAACCCTCGACCGGTGACGCACGCGATGACCAGTACCGGCAGCGAGGGTATGGGTGCGGACTACTTCGCGATCGCACCCCACGGCATGGCCACGTCTCACATCGACGCGCTCTGCCACATCTTCGATCAGGACAAGCTCTACAACGGCTACCCGACCGATACGGTCACCGCGCGCGGTGCACTCGAGCTCGGTATTCACGAGCTACGCCACGGCGTCGTGTCGCGGGGCATAC
>JAUXJB010000086.1 GCA_030624945.1 Deltaproteobacteria bacterium
AGGTAGCCGTCGGCACTGCCCCCGAAGACCAGACCGCCCGCGGTCGAGAGCACACCGCCGTTCCAGTAGCCCGACTGGTCCGCGCGCCAGACCTCCTTCCCGGCGACCGGATCCCACGCGATCAAGAAGCCGCGCGCCTCGGGCTCGCGCTCCTCGCTGCGACGCATGATCTCGGCGAGGTCGAGCGCGATCGCCCAGGTCCCCATGCGAAAGCCCTTGAAGTTCGGGTCGGCCGCGAACCAGAACTCCATCTCGCGAGCCGGGATGTAGACGAGGCTCGTGTCCGGGTTGAACGCCATCGGGTGCCAGTTGTGGCCACCCTGTGGCGGCGGCACGACCAGCTTCGCCGCGTTCTCGTAGTTGCCTAGCTCGGTCTCGACCGGGCGACCGGTGGTCAGGTCCACGTAGCTCGCCCAGTTGACGGCCACGTAGTTTCGGGCCGAGATCAGCTCGCCCGTGGCGCGGTCGAGCACGTAGAAGAAGCCGTTCTTGGGCGCCTGCATCAGCACCGCGCGTACGCGCCCCTCGATCTCGAGATCGGCCAGGATCATGTGCTGCACCGCGGTGTAGTCCCAGTTGTCGCCGGGCGTGGTCTGGTAGTGCCAGACCAGCTTCCCCGTGTCCGGACGCAGCGCGAGGATCGACGACAGGTAGAGGTTGTCGCCTCCACCGGGGCTGCGCGCGTAGCGCGTCCAGGGCGAGCCGTTGCCGGTGCCGACGTAGAGCAGGTCGAGCTCGGGGTCGTAGGCGAACGAGTCCCAGACCGTGCCCCCGCCGCCGATGTCCCACCACTCGCCCGTCCAGGTCTTGGCAGCGACCTCCATCTCGGGGTGCTCGAACGGATCGGCGGGATTTCCGGGAACGGTGTAGAAGCGCCAGACCTGGTCGCCGGTCCTCGCGTCGTAGGCGGTGACGTAGCCGCGAACGCCGAACTCGGCGCCGCCGTTTCCGATGATGACCTTGTCCTTCACCACGCGCGGCGCGCCCGTGATCGTGTACGGGCGGGAGCGGTCCACGGTCTGCACTTCCCAGTTCACGGTTCCCGTCGCGGCGTCGAGCGAGACCAGGCGGCCGTCGATCGTGCCGACAAAGACACTCCCCTTCCAGACGGCCACGCCGCGGTTGACCACGTCGCAGCACGCGTAGCGGCCCCACTCGCCGGGCACGCGCGGGTCGTGCCGCCAGAGTAGCTTGCCCGTCTTCGCGTCGAGCGCGAAGACTTTGCTCCACGGTGCGGTGACGAACATGCGGCCATCGACCACGATCGGGGTGGCTTCGACGCCGCGGGTCGAGCCCAGATCGAAGACCCACTCCAGACCGAGGCGCTGCACGTTGGTGCGGTCGATGCTCTCCAGGGGACTGTGTCGCTGCTCGGAGTAGGTCCGCCCGTGCGCCAGCCAGGAGCCCGGCTCCGAGTCAGCGGCCGCGATGCGAGCGCCGTCGACGTCGGCCACGCGTACGGGCTCCGGCTGCGCCGGCTCCTCGGCCGTTGGAGAACACGAGAGCACACAGAGCGCCACGAATGCGGTCACGATCGATCTCAAGGTATTGTCTCCCTCCGTGCCTTTGCGCCAAGAGGGCAGCTAGCGCCCTAGCGGCCCTTCCACTGGGGCTGCCGCTTCTCGGCAAAGGCGCGCGGGCCCTCGGCGGCATCCTCCGTGATGCTGTTCAGCCGCTCCATCCTCAGGCCCCAGACGATCGCCTCTCTCATGCCGAGATCCAGACCGCGAACCGCCGCCTCCTTGATTCCCTGCAGGGTGAGCGGAGGGTGTCGGGCGATCGTCTCTGCCATCGCCACCGCCTCTTCCATCAGCCGGTCCTGGGGCACGACGCGGTTGACGAGGCCGAGTTCATACGCCCGCGTAGCCGTGATGCTCTCCCCCGTGAGCAGGAGCTCCATCGCTTGGGGGAATGAGAGAAAGCGAGGCGCGAGCTGCGTGGCGTGACCGCTCAGGAGCCCCCACTTGATCTGGCTCAGCCCGAAGCTCGCGTTCTCCGACGCAATCCGGACATCCGTGGCCAGGATCATGCTGAACCCGGAGCCCAGGGCGAGGCCGTTGATGGCACACACGATGGGCTTCCAGAAGTCCATGTCCCAGTTCTCGAGGAGTCGAGGGGGCGGGGCGAAGGGGCTCACGGCCTGCGCCCGGTCTTGGCTGGCTGACGTGCCGGCCATTTCCACGAGGTCCACGCCCGCACAGAAGGCGCGGTCCCCAGCCCCGGTGAGCACGACGACGCTCACCTCGTCGTCGCGCTTGATCTCGTCCCATGTCTCCGCGAGCTGCCGCCACATCGCCCGGGTACAGGCGTTCAGGGCCTCGGGCCGGTTCAGCGTGACGATGGCGACCCGGTTGGGTGCCTTTTCGTAGAGCAAGTGGGCGCTGTCCTCGGATACCATCGCTGCTCCTTCCTCGTCGCTCGAGATGGAGTGGCAGCTAGCCGATCCCGTACAGCTGCGCGGCGTTGTCGCGCACGACTCTGCGGACCACCGCGGGATCGACGCCCTCGAACAGGCGGGCCACCGCCTTCCGGGACTCGGGGAAGGTGGTGTCTCCGTGCGGGTAATCCGAGGCCCACATCACCCGGTCTGCCCCGATCATGTCGATCAGCTTGACGCCCACGGGATCGTCCTCGAACGAGACGTACATCTGCCGCCGGAAGAGCTCGCTGGGCAGTGAGCTCAGGCGATAGTCGTGTACGGACTCGTAGTACCGCCTGTGCTCGTAGTCCATCCGCTCCAACAGGTAGGGGAGCCAGCCGATCCCCGCCTCCGCCACCACGATAGTCAGCTTGGGGTGTCGCTCCAGAGCGCCGCAGAAGATGATTCCACTGATGGCTTCATCGAGCTGGAGCGGCAGGATCGACACCGTGGCCATCATCTCGAAGCTTCCGGGCTTCGCCTTCAGGCTGTACATGCCGCCGCCGGTGTGAAAGCTGATGACGGTCCCGGTCTCCTCCGCTGCAGACCACAGTAGCTCCCACGCTTCCCGAAACACCGGCTCGAAGCAGTGATAGACATCGAACACCGCGCCCTTCAGTCCCAATCCCGCGGCGTGCTCGAGCTCGTCGACGGCGGCTCGCGGATCGTTCATGGGCAACAGTGCGATGCCCAGCAGCCGCTTCGAATCCGCGCTGCAGAACTCCTCTGCCAGCCACGAGTTGTAGATGCGAAGACAGGCTGCCTTGAGATCCTGGTCCTTGAACGGCAGGTACGCGGGCGGACCGTAGATCACGTGGGCCGCCACGCCGTCGCGCCGCATATCCTCCAGGCGATAGCGCGCCGTCGAGGGGCGGAATACGTCCGGCTCGGGCTCCTCGGGAACATCGGCGCGCTCGAAGGTCGGCAGGAACGTCCCGCGCCTGGAGCCGTAGAAGCCCAGCCGCTGTCCCTCGCAGACCCACGACGGCCCGTCCGCGGTGTTCTCGACGGTCGGCGCGAGACTCCGCCACTTTCTGGGGAGACGCTTCACCCACAGGTCGCGGGGAAGGTAGTTCAGGTCCATGTGGTCGTCAGCGGAAATCAGATCGTAGTCCATGTGACCCTCCACATTCGACTTCGGCAACCTACGATCAAGGCTATCACTGCCGCGCGCCGGGTCAGTCGACGATGACCTGGTAGGCGAGGCCCTTGAACTCCCGGGAGTATGGGCGCGCCGACGGCCTCAGCTGAATCATGAAGACGCCGATGAACTCCTCGCGCGGGTCGACCCAGAAGCTGGTGCCGTAAGCGCCTCCCCAGTTGAACTCCCCGACGGAACCCGGTGTCGTCGCGAGCCCGGGCTGGGACCGCACGGCGAATCCCAACCCGAAGCCGTAGGCGGGTCGCCGCGAGAGGTCGCCCAGGTGGTCCGAGGTCATCCACTCCACGGTCTTCCGACCGAGTAGGCGGTGCCCGTCGAGCTCGCCGCCGTTCAGCAACATCTGGCAGAAGCGGTAGTAGTCGGCGGCGGTGGAGACCAGGCCACCTCCGCCCTGGAAGTAGGTCGTCGGGGTCTCGTAGCTCTCGAAGGGATTCGCCTCCGCAACGACGAGCCGCCCGTCTTGCCACTGGTAGTTCGCGGCGAGCCGGGGGAGGGACGGCTTCGCAACGTGGAAGCCCGTGTCGACCATTCCGAGCGGCGTAAAGATGCGCTCCTCCAGGAAGCGGTCGAAGGGGAGGCCCGAGACCACTTCGACCAGTCGGCCGAGCACGTCGGTGGACATGCTGTACTCCCAGGTCGAGCCCGGCTGGTGCTTGAGGGGGAGGGTACCCAGCTTGGTCACCATCGCGGCGATCGTCGGGTCGCGCGTCATCACGCCGGCTTCGAGATAGAGCCGATCCACGGGCGTATCCGCGAAGAAGCCATAGGTGAGCCCCGAGGTGTGACGCAGCAGGTCCTGGATCGTCATCTCGCGCTCGGCGGGAACGGTGGCGAGTCCGGCTCCATCGGAATCCGGAGCATCGATCGCCACCTGGAGGCCACCGAGCTCGGGCAAATAGCGGGACACGGGGTCGCCAAGCAGGAAGTGTCCCTGCTCGTACAGCATCATCACTGCCACGCTCGTGATGGGCTTGCTCATCGATGCGATGCGAAAGATCGTGTCGTCGGTCATCGCGATGCCCCGCTCGCGGTCCCGCGCGCCGAAGCTCTCGAAGAACGCGACCTCGCCACCGCGCGCGACCAGTGCCACCGCTCCGGCAATGTGGCCTTCCTTCACGTGGGCGCGCAATACATCCCGGATGCGCTCGAAGCGCTCCTCCGAGAGACCCACCGCCGCGGGCGGCGCGCGGTCGACGTCCTCAGCCTGGGCCGGCCACACGAGGAGCGAGAACGAGCAAGTGAGCAGGAGAAGGCGGCCGTGCATCGATGACCTCCCGTTGCAGGTGGGATCTGGGCGCGCGTCCTTGCGGAACATCAACACCGAGGCGGAGCTGAGCGCATCGATCTTAGCAGGAGCCGAGTCGTGTATGCTTCTCGGGGAGGATCGCCATGCCGACCGTCGAGAACGCAGGCGCCACGATCTACTACGAGGTGCGGGGCTCCGGTCCCGCAGTCGTCTTCGCGCACGGCGCGGGCGGAAACGCCGCCAGCTGGTGGCAGCAAGTGCCGTTCTTCCTGGACCGCGGCTACCGCGTCGTCGCTTTCGACCACCGGGGTTTCGCCCGCTCGGCCTGCAGCGACGAGGCGATGGACCTCGGCCGGTTTCCGGCCGATCTGCTCGCGATCCTCGACGCCGAGGGCATCGACCGGGCGGCGCTCGTCTGTCAGTCGATGGGCGGTTGGACGGGACTGCCGACGGCCCTGCGCCATCCGGACCGCGTCCGCTGCCTGGTGCTCTGCGGAACCCCCGGGGGGCTGCGGACCCCGAAGGTCGAGCAGGGCTTCCGCCAGGTCGCCGAGAGGGTCCGCCAGACGGGCCTGACGGGCCCCCGGGGCGCGGCGCTGGCGGACAACTTCCCGGACCTCGATCCCGGACGCGCCTTTCTGTACGAGCAGATCTCGAGCTTCAACCAGGGCATTCCGCCGTCGCTCATGGGCAAGATCCAGAGCGCCCGTACGGGTCCTGACGAACTCCAAGGCTATCGTGTGCCGACGCTCGTGATCGCCGGTTCGAAGGACGTGTTATTCGCACCCGAGACGCTTCGCGAGGTCGCCGACGCCATCCCGGGCGCGGAGTTCGTCGAGTTCGACGGCGCGGGTCACTCCACCTACTTCGAACAGGCCGGTCGCTTCAACGCGACCGTCGCGGAGTTCATCGGGAAGCAGCCGTAGCAGAGCTTTCGGGCCTCAGGAGCCCTCTCCCGGCAGGAGCGGCGGCATCGGACACTCGAGGGCATCCGCAGTCGCTCGCAGGAGCTCGGCCTCGGCGATGGCGACGCGGCCGTCGGCGGCAATGTACTCCGCGCACGCCTGCAGCACCTGCCGCCTGAGAAGCGGCATCGCCCGGGCCAGCTCGTTCAACGCCCCATCGAGCTGCACAAGCCCGCAGCGTTCCGCGGGCAGCTTCACCAGCTCGGGAAGACCCATCGTGTTGGCGGCTCGCTTGTAGGCCCCCTCCGGATCTGCACCCGCGCGCGCGAGCGCCAGGGTGGACAGCAGCATGTTGCAGTGGGGTGCCAGACGTCGCATCGAGCGGTACTTGATACCCGGAGCGTGAACCGGCTCGAAGTGCGGAACCAGGTGCGCGATCAGGATGCGCTGCAACGTCCACTCGAACAGGTCGATCCGGGCATCCGCCTGCACCAGCTCCTCGACGTTGCGTCGGAAGGCCTGGTACTGGCCCATGGAGAGCTCGCGCAGCGCGGGCAGCGCCATGTCGACCAGCGGCAGGCGTGTCCGTGGATCGAGCTGCTCCACGTCTGGCAAGAGCTTCCGCGTGAGCCCATCGACGCCTCGGTCGGCGTACTCGGCCAGCCGTTCGAGCTGTGCGCGCCTCGAGTCCGGATCGCGGTCGATCAGCAGCGCGTAGATCAGTGCGCGGGCGCCGTAGCTCTCGTGAACGACTTCGGTGATCGCGGATGGAAGCGAACGCACGAGCTCAGCCGCATAGGCCAGATGCTGGGGCGTGGGTCGACCGACGTTCTCGACCGCGTGTTCGATCGACACCCGAGAGGCCGTCGCCCCCGCGAACTGCGACGCCGCGCCACCCGCCGCGGGCTGTAGCGTGGGCGACGCTGGCGTCCCGACCTCCTCAGCTTCCCCACCGAATTCGCCGTCGAACGACGGGTCGAGCCGGCGAATCCGCTCCACCAGCGGAGGGTGCGTGGCAAAGATCGAATCCAGGCCACCGCTC
>JAUXJB010000229.1 GCA_030624945.1 Deltaproteobacteria bacterium
CTCGAGAGCGCTCGCACACCTCCGCATCTGCGACTTCACGGGTCAGCTGGCGGGCGCGGGCGCGACGCGCTTCCTGGCGGCCTTCGGCGCACAGGTGATCCGCATCGAGGATCCGGTCCGGCAGGGCCGCTGGGACATTCTGCGAGGCACGGGACCCTTTGTCGACGAGCGCAGGGGTCTCGATCTCGGCGGTGCGTTCAACAACCACAACGTCGAGAAGCTCGGGATCACGCTGAATCTGCGCACCGAGCGGGGCAAGCTCCTCTTCGAGCAGCTGGTCCGGAAATCCGACGTGGTTTCCGAGAACTTCGCCGCAGGTGTGATGGAGAGGCTGGGCTTTCCTTACGCAAAGCTCGCCGAGCTGAAGTCCGACATCATCTACGTCTCGAACTGCGGCTTCGGGCATACGGGTCCCTACGCCAAGTTCAAGACCTGGGGCCCCCTGGTTCAGGCGCTGAGCGGACTCACCATGAGCTCGGGTCTGCCCGACCAGCCCCCCGCCGGCTGGGGCTACTCCTACATGGACCACACCGGGGGCTACTACATGGCTATGGCCATCCTGCTGGCCCTGCACTACCGCAACCGCACGGGTCGTGGGCAGTGGGTGGACATGTCTTGCACGGAGGCGGGCGCGACCCTCAACGGGCCCGCCCTGCTTGACGCCACCGTGAACGGTCGCCCTCTGCGACGTCCTGGGATGCCGCACAGCAACCGCAACCGGTGCCCGGCGATGGCTCCCCACGGCATCTATCCGGCCCGCGGAGAGGACCGCTGGCTGGCCATCGCGTGCCGCGACCAGGTGGATTGGCAGGCGCTCAGCGAGGTCGTAGCCGACGCGTGGGTGGAGGAACGGCGCTTCGCGACGCTGGAGGACCGGCTGCGACACGAGGATGACCTCGACCGTCTGCTCTCGGACTGGACGCGCAAGCGCGATCCCTTCGACTCCGCAGCCGCACTGCGGGCCGCCGGCGTGCCGGCCAGCGCGGTGCAGAAGCCCGAGGATCGAATCGACAAGGACCCCAGCACCGAGGCGTGGGGGCTCTGGCCGACCGTCACGCACTCCGCCATGGGCGAGGTCCGGGCGGACGGTCTGCCGGTTCACCTCTCGCAGACCGACTGGGAGATCCGCCGTGGCGCACCCTGCCTGGGCGAGCACAACGATCGCGTGTTCGGTGAGGTCCTGGGGCTGAGCGAGCGAGAGATCGCGGAGCTGCGGAGGGAGGGGGTCATATGACGACTACCGCGGGCCATCCCGAGGCCGCGCTCTCGGGCCTGCGGGTCGTCGAGCTGTCGAGCGAGCGCGGTGCCCTCGCGGGCAAGCTGCTCGCCGACATGGGCGCGGAGGTCATCGTGGTCGAGCCCTCTGGCGGCGATCCGATGCGCGGCTACGGCCCGTTTCTGGACGACGAGCCGGGCCCAGAGCGCAGCCTCTACTGGTGGTACTACAACACCAGCAAGCTCGGCGTGACCCTCGATCTCGAGCGCGAGCCGGCGCGCGCTGCCTTTCGCAAGCTGATCGCCAGCGCCGACCTCCTGATCGAGTGCGAGTCTCCGGGACGTCTGGCCGAGCTGGACCTCGACTATCCCCAGCTCACTCCGCTGCGGGAGAACCTGATCATGGTCTCCATCACGCCGTTCGGCCGCTCGGGTCCGCGCAGGGATGAGCCCGTCACGGATCTCACGCTGCTCGCTGGAGGCGGACCGGTGTGGAGCTGCGGATATGACGACCACTCGCTGCCGCCGGTGCGCGGCGGGGGACACCAGGGCTATCACACGGCCAGCCACTTCGCGGTGATGTCCGCGCTGGTCGCGCTGCTGGTCCGCGATGAGACGGGTGCTGGCCAGCACATCGACGTGAGCATGCACGCGGCCGCCAACGTGACGACGGAGGCCGCCAGTTACGAATGGCTGGTTGCCAGGGGAACGGTGCAGCGCCAGACGGGTCGGCACGCCTCGACCGGATCCACGCAGGAGACGCAGGTCCGCTGCGCCGACGGGCGCTACGTCAACACCGGCATCCTGCCGCGCACAGCGGACCAGTTCGTGATCGTCTACGAGTGGCTCGAGGAGCTCGGGCTTGTCGAGGAGTTCCCGGAGGCGTTCCTGCTGAAGCTGGCGAACGAGCGGGGAGCTCTGGAGCTCTCGAGGATCTCGGAGGACGAGGAGCTCCAGGCGATCTTCGCCGCGGGGCGCGAGGCGCAGAACTTTCTCGCCTCCAAGCTCTCCGCCTACGACTTCTTCGTGGGCTCCCAGAGTCGAGGCATGGCCGCGGGTGTCGTCTACTCTCCGGAGGAGGTGATGGAGGACCCGCACTTCCAGGAGCGCGGCTTCCCCGTCCGCGTCGAGCACGAAGATCTCGGCCGCAGTTTCCTCTACCCCGGCGCCCCCTACCGCTTCGAGGTCTCCCCCTGGCACCTCCGCCACCGGGCACCCCATCTGGGCGAGCACAACGAGCAGGTCTTCGCCGCCCTGGGGCTCTCCCTGGACGGCCTCCGCGGCTGACGCTGCGCGCGAATCGAATTCGTGTGGAACGTCCCGCTAGTGGAGGCGCTTGAAGCGCATGCGGTGGGGTTGCTCGGCCTCGCCGCCGCGCCTGCGCCTGCGGTCGCGCTCGTACTCCTCGAAGTTCCCCTCGAAGAACTCGACGTGGCTGTCCCCCTCGAAGGCGAGCATGTGCGTCGCGACCCGGTCCAGAAACCAGCGGTCGTGGGAGATCACCACAAGGCAGCCGGCGAATCCCAGCAGGCCCTCCTCGAGTGCCCGCAGCGTGTCGATATCCAGATCGTTGGTCGGCTCGTCGAGCAGGAGCACGTTCGCACCGCGCTTTAACAGGCGTGCGAGGTGGAGACGGTTGCGCTCGCCACCGGACAGCATCCCCACGCGCTTCTGCTGGTCGGAACCCTTGAAGCCGAACGAGGCGACGTAGGCGCGGGTGGAGATGTCTCGCTGGCCGAGCTCGAGCCGCTCCCGCCCCTCGCTGATCGCCTCCCAGACGGTCGCCTCGGGATCGAGCTCGCTGCGGCTCTGGTCGACGTAGGCGAGCTCGACGGTATCGCCGATGCGGATCTGCCCGGCATCGGGCTTCTCCTCGCCAGCGAGCATGCGAAACAGCGTCGTCTTGCCCGCGCCGTTGCCGCCGATCACGCCGACGATCCC
>JAUXJB010000076.1 GCA_030624945.1 Deltaproteobacteria bacterium
CGAGAGCGGACTCGGGCAGCCTCGTCCCGCAGGACTCGCTCTCTCTCTACTTCGCCGAGTTGGGCAAGTATCCCCTCCTCACGGGCGAGGAGGAACGCGAGCTCGCGATCCTCGTACACGATCACGAGGATCCCGATGCGGCGGAGAAGCTCGTACTCTCGAACCTACGCCTGGTTGTCAAGATCGCGATGGAGTACCGGCGCGTCTGGGCAAACCTGCTCGACCTGATCCAGGAGGGAAACGTCGGGCTCCTGCAGGGAGTGAAGCGCTTCGATCCCTACCGGGGCGTGAAGCTCTCATCTTACGCGGCCTACTGGATCCGGGCCTACATCCTGAAGTACCTGATCGACAACATTCGCATGGTGCGCGTCGGCTCCAGCCGTGCGGAGCGAAAGCTCTTCTTCCAGCTCAACAAGGCGAAGCGGGAGCTCGAACGGGAGGGCTTCGAGCCGGAGCCCCGGCTTCTGGCCGAGAAGATCGGCGTCAAGGATCACGAGGTCGTCGACATGGAGCACCGACTGGCTCAGGGCGACCTGTCGCTCGACGCGCCGACGCGTCGTGGCGAGGGGGACTCGGCCAGCTTCGGCGATTTCCTCCCGTCGGAGGGCCAGGCCGTCGACGACTTCGTGGCAGAGGCCGACATGCAGCAGACCTTCCATGAATACGTCGACCGCTTTGCCGAGGATCTGGACGAGCGCGAGCTTCGGATCCTGCGCGAGCGCCTGCTCGCGGACCCACCGAAGACCCTGCAAGAGCTCGGCGACGAGTTCGATCTCACCCGGGAGCGCGTGCGCCAGATCGAGAAGAAGATCATCGGCCGGCTGAGCGAGTACCTGCGCGAGAACCTGGTCGACTTCGAGCTCTGGGCTCCAGACTAGGGGCTAGCGCCGCGCAGCGGCGCGCGCAGCGAAGGCCGGAGGCCTGCGCGGAGAGCGGGAAGCCGTCAGCGGCCCTCGGGTCGCTGACCCGCGGGTGGGCCGTCAGCGCGCCGGGACCCGCAAGGCTGGCTCGCGGTTACGGGCCGAACAGGTTCCGGTGGAAGTAGCGGACGAGGATCGTCAGGCCGATTCCGACGGCGACGACCGTTGGGGAGAGCTCGCGGAGGCCGGTCAGGGTCTGGCGGCCCGTGAACGGGAGGAACGGGGTCCCGGCGCGGAACTCGGCAAACGAGCCGGGCTCCACGGCGAGCTTTCGCCGATCCTGGTGCCAGGCACCGATCAGTCCGACCGCGACGAAGCCACCGAAGAACGCCAGGTCGGCGCGCCAGCCGTTCGGGAGCAGATGGGCCAGCGCGAACAGCGCGAGGCCCATGAAGAGCGGGTGGCGCGTGATGCGGTAGACGGCACGCGGCGCGGGATCGCCCGGGACGACTGCGGCGGGGCTCGGATTCGCCAGGCCCGCGGTCACCAGGACGAAGGCGGCACCCACGAGCACGTACACGGTCCAGGTCAGCGCGGTCCCGCGGGGCAGGAGCCAGAGCTCCAGCCCTGCGTGTTTGTTCGCAAAGTAGACCCACACCAGCGGGACGAAGATCGCCAGGGAGATGAGCGAATAGACCAGCCGGAAGAGCGGCATCCCGAGGGTGTCGACCAGCAGCCTGCGCAGGCGCAGGCTCGAGAGGCCCATGTGCGTCAGCGCGAACGCGAGCCAGAGCAGGACGATCTTGAGGGAGGGATCCACGGACTCGATCTCTGCGGCGATTCTAGCCGCGCGAACGCGCCCGTGTCTTAGCCGGACGAGGTGAGGGGGTCCGGGAGGAAGCGGGAGCGCACCGCATCCCGCAACGCTCCCTCGAGCGCCTCGAGATCCCAGCCGACCTCGGCGCGCAGCGCGTGCTGCCAGGGCTGCCCGCGCGCACAACGTGCAAGCCAGCGCGCGATCGCGCCGGGCTGACGGTCCTCGATCAGCTCGACCGCGGCGCGCGACTCCAGATATGCCAGGAGCGCGCGCCTACCCTCGAGGCCGCCGAAGCCCCGCAGGATCGACGCGAGTGGAATCCAGTCCCCGGAGCGCTCGGCATCCAGCAGGCGCCGCCACTCGCCGCGCGGCATCCGTTCGTGACCGCGCGCCGCGGCCTCCTCGCGCTCCGCGATTCCCTCGTTCAGGAAGAAGGGCTGATGGCCACCGAGGACGTCGGCAAAGATCGCGTGCGCGTACTCGTGGACCACCAGGGCATAGAGCTCCTCGCGCGGATGGCGAGCGGATACGACGTGAATGGCACCGTCGTAGAAGCCGACCGTCGAGAACCCGAAGCGGTGCTGGTAGGCGGCGAGGTAGTGCGCACGGGTGTACAGGCGGATCTCGAGGGGCTCCGAGAGCTCGCGGCCCAGAACGCGCGACAGGTGTTGGCGGGCACGCTCCAGCATGCCGGCCACCATTGCGCCGTACTCCCGACCGGCGAACTGGTGATCGTAGGAGATCCGGAAGTGCGGGGTGACCAGGGATTTCGTCGACCACATCCCCGCTTCGCTGTCTCGGGCAAGGGCGAGCTCGTCCTCGATCTCGGCCAGGAGCCGGGTCGCCATCTCACGCCACTCCTCGGGCAGCTCGACCGCAAGTGTGAGGACCGTCTCGAGCGCGTCCCGGGCGGGCTCGAGACGTCCGCGCTTCCGCTCCACCAGAGCCAGCAGGTAGGCCGCCTCCGCGCGTTCCGGGTGGCTCGCGAAGAGGCGCCGCAACGTTCGCAGCGCGCGCTGCAGCTCTCCCCGGCGCACGTCGTCGCGCGCGCCGAACACGGAGCGCAGGTAGCGATCCCCGTCGCTGCTCGTGCTGGCCGGGCCTGCGAGCGGCTCGCCTCGAACGTCCCCTCCCCACTCCAGTCGCAGGTCGCCGGGAGCCACGCGCCGTGCTCCGGGTGCGGGCGGTCCCTCGCTATCCGAGAGGTAGGTATGGCCGCTCGGATCGATCCAGACATCGACGACGCCCGGCAGCAGCAGCGCCCCGCAGACCATCCCGAAGACCAGGCCCAGAATTCGGCGTACGCGAGCGCTCACGCGCTCTCTCTTCGGCAAGCGGCGCGTCCCCGCTTAGCGGCGCAGCTGCCCCACGACGTGCGCGACCTCGGGCAGGATGAGGCGATCCATCCCCAGGCGAACGGCTCCCGACGAGCCCGGCATCACGTAGATCACCGTGCGCTCCACCGTGCCCGCCAGAGCGCGCGACAGGACCGCCGCGGGACCGATCTCCTCGAAGGAGAGCATGCGAAACAGCTCGCCGAAGCCCGTCAGCACCTTCTCCAGCATGGGCTCGACGGTATCCGGAGTCACGTCGCGCGGAGAGACGCCGGTACCGCCGGTGATGATCACGGCATCGATGTCGGGGCGGCTCACTTGCCGCAGCACGGCCGCGCGGATGGCTTTGGGGTCGTCCTTCACGATGAGGCGATCGGGGACCTCGTGACCGGCGCTCTCGAGGCGCTCCTGGATCAGCTGCCCCGAGCTGTCCGTCGCCTCTGTCCGACTGTCGCTGACCGTGAGCACGGCAGAGCGAATCGACTTCGGCGCATAGGCGCGGTGCTGGTCGGGCGCCTCTGCGTGCGGGTGGGCGTGCGACCTCTCGCTCAAGGAGTGTCCTCGACCCAGTAGGCTCCGCTCTCGGCAAACTCCTTCTTCCAGATGGGCACGGTCTCCTTCAGCGTATCGATGGCGAAGCGACAGGCCTCGAATGCCTCCGCACGGTGGGGGGCCGCCGCCGCGATCATCACCGCCGCGTCGCCGATCTCGAGTCGCCCGATCCGGTGGCAGAGCGCCAGACGCACGTGCGGCCAGCGCGCTCGGACCTCGGCCAGGATCTTGCGCAGCTCCTTCTCGGCCATCGGCGGATAGGCCTCGTACTCGAGGTGATCGATGGCCTGGTCCCGCGCATGGTTGCGCACCACGCCGCTGAAGGTGACGACGCCACCGCGGTCGGGGCTCGTGACGCGCTCGAGCAGGGCATCCATCGACAGCGGTGCGGCTTGGAGCAGCGGGACCTCCGATCCCCCGCTGACGGGCGGCAACAGTGCTACCTCGTCCCCGTCGGCCAGCTCGGTTTCGAGCGGAGCGCGCTCCGCGTTGACCGAGATGACGAGCTTCCCCCGATAGCGGACGAGCGGCGCGTAG
The DNA here is from genome assembly GCA_030624945.1 of Deltaproteobacteria bacterium. Lineage (GTDB taxonomy): Bacteria > Myxococcota_A > UBA9160 > SZUA-336 > SZUA-336 > JAUXJB01. The sequence continues at coordinate 4,101 of JAUXJB010000076.1, forward strand.
GCCGTCTCGAGCTCTCCCATCAGCTCGCCGAGCGAGCTCCCCTCCGAGAGCTCACGATCGAGCTCCTTCTCGCCCAGAGCCTCCCGCAGCCCGGCAAACAGCAGCACACGCACCCGCATCCCGACAACCTACGAGAACCCCCCTGCGAGTTCAATCGAGCGCCGGGACCCGCAAGACCAGACTCTAGAGGGTGGCGTCCTTCCCGTTCTGCTTCGCCGGCTCTTTCTGCGGCTTGGACAGCTCGGGCTGACTCGGCTTCGAAGTGGTCATCTCGCCCGCGTCCATCTTCACCTGGCCGTTCAGTACGGCCCCTTCCTCGATCACCAGCCGGGCCGTGTCCACGTTGCCGAACACGCGAGCCGTTCGATGCAGCGTGCACGAACCCGGAGCCTTGATATCGCCGCGAACCTCACCGGAGATGATCACCATCTGCGACAGGATCGTCGCCTTGACGCGACCGCTCTCCCCCACGATGAGCGTATTCTCACTCGAGATCTCGCCGTCGAAACGCCCGTCGATCCGCACGGTGTCCTTGAACAGGAGCTTGCCCGAGAACTCCGATCCCTGATCGATGAAGGCCGTGAGAGCGCCCCCACCCCCCGTGGCCGTAGACTCGCCCGTGCGGTTCCCCTTGCGTAGGTCGTTGAATGCCATGGCTCTCCCCGTTTGTCGCACGCTGGCTTAGCGCCGAAGTTGCACCCGAGCTGCTTATCGGTGAAGGGGGGCACCAGCTTGAGCGGGCCGGATGAGTGACCCGCCCGCGGCTGATACTCTCAGGTCGATGCCCCGGGGGAGCACAGAGACGATCCGGGCGGAGCTGCGGCTCGCCCGCGCGAGGGACAAAGTACACGGCGCCTATCTGTTCGAGGGAGGGCCCGGGACCCGGGCCCGTGAGCTCGCCATCTGGTTTGCCCGTCTCCTGCTCTGCCGCGCCGGCGAGGAAGATCCTTGCGGCGCCTGTCGGGACTGCCGCCTGGCGCTCGCCTCGGCGGGAGAGGGCTCGGAGCGGCCGGCCCACCCAGACCTCAAGTGGGTGGAGCCCGACGGCGCCTACATCAAGGTGGACCAGATCCGCGAGCTACAGCGGCAGCTCAGCCTGGTGGCGAACGAAGGTGGGCGCAGGGTCGGGCTGATCCTCTCGGCCGAGAGATTGCGGATGGAGGCCTCGAATGCACTCCTCAAGACACTCGAGGAACCCTCCACCGACACGACCCTGATCCTGGTAGCCGAAAGCTCCCGGGTGCTCCCACCCACCCTGCGCTCCCGCACCACACACATACGTGTCGCCCGCACCCCCGAAACCGAGCTCTACGAGGCGCTGCAGGCCGAGGGCTTGGACCGGGAAGATGCCTGGCTCGCAAGTTCCCTCGGCGGCGGCAGCCTGATGGGCGCTCTGCGTTGGGCGGACGAGCACCTCGAAGCGGCGCGCGAGATACGGGACCTGCTCGTGGGTCTCTCGACCTGCGGCGCGACCGAGCTCCTGGATTTTGCGGAGTCCTTCCGAGGCGGCGAGGCGGCGCGCCAGCGCGCGGAGCTGTTCCTGGACGTCTGCGGTGCGTTCGCGCGGCGCCAGATCGAGGCGAGCTCCGAGACGAGCGACCCGCGCAACACCGAGCGCTGGCTCAGGCACTACGAGTCCGCGACCCGCTCGCGTCAGGAGATGCGGCGTCGCAATCTCAACCCCCAGCTCATCGTCGAGGGACTTCTCCTCGACCTTCGCGCCAGTCTGGCCTGAGGTCGCACCACAGCGGTCCGCCCTGACTCCAAGGGATGTTCCGCTACATTCCCCGGCCATGGCCTCTCCGTTCTACGTCACGACGCCGCTCTACTATCCAAATGCAGCTCCGCACATCGGGAGCACGTACACGACGGTCTGCGCGGACACGTTCATGCGCTACCACCGGGCGGCGGGGGAGGAGACGCTGTTCCTGACCGGCACCGACGAGTACGGCGAGAAGATGGTCGAGTCCGCCGCGGCGGAGGGACTCGAACCGAAACAGTTCGTCGACCGCATGGCGGCCCGCTTCCAGGAGATCTGGGGCGAGATCGGCATCCAGTACGATCGCTTCATCCGGACCACCGATGCGGACCACGACCGCGCAGTCCAGCACCTCTGGCAGACGATCTACGACCGGGGCGAGGTCGAGTTTCGCGATTACACCGGGCACTACTGCGTGGGCTGCGAGCGCTACCTGATCGAGCGCGAGCTGGAGCAGGGAAAGTGTCCCCAGCACCAGACCGAGCCCGAGATTCGCAGCGAGTCGAACTACTTCTTCAGGATGTCGGCACACTTCGAGTGGCTGATCTCCCAGCTCGAGAACAACCCGCAGCTGATCACGCCCGACCGCTACCGAAACGAGGTGCTCTCGCTGCTCCGAAGCGGCGCCCTCGACGATCTGTGCATCTCGCGCCCACGCGACCGGCTGGCCTGGGGCATCCCCATCCCCTGGGACGAGAGCTACGTCACGTACGTCTGGACCGATGCGCTCGTGAACTACCTCACCGGCGCGGGCTATCCCGACGAACCCGCCTGGGAGGAGCGCTGGTCGGGCGTCCATCATCTGATCGGGAAGGACATCCTGAAGGCACACGCGATCTTCTGGCCCACCATGCTGCACGCGGCCGGGATACCGCTCTATCAGGCCCTGCACGTCCACGGCTACTGGAACATGGACAACGTCAAGATCTCCAAGAGCCTCGGAAATCTGGTGGACCCGTTGATCATGAAGGAGAAGTACGGGTTCGAGGCGTTCCGCTACTACCTGCTGCGCGAGATGTCCTTCGGGCTCGACACCGACTTCGCGGAGGCAGGGCTGGTCCAGCGCGTAAACGCAGACCTGGCGAACGATCTCGGCAACCTGCTGAATCGCTCGGTGAGCATGCTCGGCAGGTACTTCGACGGCGTTGTGCCCGCTCACGAGGGAGAGAGCCCGCTGCGCGAGGTGGCGGAGCGCGTAACGGGCGACGTCGATCGCCACATGCGCGCCTTCCGCACGCAGCGCGCGCTGGCGGCCCTCTGGGAGCTCGTGGGCGCCGCCAACAAGTACATCGACAGCGAAGCGCCCTGGCAGCTCGCGAAGGATCCCGACCAGCGCGAACGGCTCGCCACGGTCATGGCCGAGGTCCTCGAGTGCGTTCGCGTGATTGCGGTCTTGCTGGAGTCCTTCCTGCCCCACGCGAGCGCCAGGATCATCGAGAGCCTGGGCGATACCCCGAACGCCGGCAGCCTCGCTGAGCGGCTGCGCTGGGGTGAGCTCGCGGCCGGCACGCAGACGCGCAAGATCGAGGTCCTCTTCCCGAGGATCGAAGTCACTTGAGACTGGTCGAC
>JAUXJB010000082.1 GCA_030624945.1 Deltaproteobacteria bacterium
CGTTCAGCTGCAGCGTCGTGATTGGCTCGCGACGGAGCGGCTCCAGGCCGTGCCGGGCGAGCGTCGCGCCAAAGTTCGCTCTGGTCATCCGCCCTCCGTGTGCCTGCACCGCTCGGTCTGAAGGTAGGTGTCCTGCGGCGACATTCCAGGAGGCAAGCGCCGCGCGCGGCCGCCCGCGCGCCAGGTACCACAGGACAAGCACCGGGCGCGCATCAAGGACGTCTCGCGCGGGACCGATAGGCCGGGCGGTAGGCCCGACCATTGCAAGTGGGGAAGGCGGCCATGGCCAAGAGGCGGGATGGAAGAGAGCGGCGCAAGCTGAAGCGCACCGTCGCGCGCGTGCCGGCCTCCTTCGAGGCGGGCGAGCTTCGTGGCAAAGGCCATGTCAAGAACGTGAGCAAGGGGGGAGTGTTCCTCCGAAGCGACAGCCTGCCAGAGCCCGGCAGCGATGTCCGCATCCTCTTTCACTCGCGAGACGGGCGGAAGGTCGAAGTCACCGGAATCGTTGTCTGGAACACGAACGAGGTCGCCGGCCAACCCGAGATCCGACGGGGTTTCGGCGTACGGTTTCACGAGTACTCGGACGCGTACCGCGAGTTCTACGAGGAGATCTTGCTCCACGGCGGAGGGTGGCGCTCCCGGTAGGATTCGAACCTACTACCCTTCGCTTAGGAGGCGAATGCTCTATCCAAGTGAGCTACGGGAGCACTCCCGAAGTAGTAGGGCCTTCCCCTTCCGGCGACAACGTCACGGCCCGAACGCCCGACGCAGCGCGCGCCCGGCCGTGGCGACTGCTTCCTTGGCCCGGTCGAGATCGGCCAGCATGCCCAGGAAGCCATGCGCCATGCCATCGTAGCGGATCATCTCCGTCGGTACTCCCGAGTCGGCGAGCCGAGCCGCGTAGGCCTCTCCCTCATCGCGAAGCGGATCGAACTCCGCTGTCATCAACGTCGCCGGGGGCAGGTTCGAGACATCGCTGGCGCGCAGCGGCGATGCCAGCGGGTGGAGCCCATCCTCTTCGCCCTCGAGGTAGTGGCCCCAGAACCACTCCATCATCTTGCGCGTGAGGACGGGGCCCTGCGCGTTCTCGGAATAGGAGGGCGTATCGAACGCGTAGTTCGTGACCGGATAGATCAGCAGCTGGTGGACGAGCGCGGGGCCTCCGCGATCGCGGGCCATCAGCGCGACCGCTGCGGCCAGGTTGCCCCCCGCACTGTCTCCCGCGATTGCCAGGCGCGTCGCATCCCCTCCGAGTTCGGCGGCGTTCTCGGCTACCCAGCACGTGGCGGAATAGCAGTCCTCGGGAGCGGCAGGGAAGCGCGCTTCGGGCGCGAGCCGGTAGTCGACCGAGACGACGGTACAGCGGGCGGTGTTCGTGAGCGCGCGACAGGTGCTGTCGTGCGAGTCCAGACCGCACAGGACGAAGCCACCGCCGTGGAAGTAAACCAGCAGGGGAGACGGATGGCTCCCGAAGGGCGTGTAGATGCGCACGGTCAGATCGCCCGCGGGCCCGGGGATCGCGCGCTCGCGAACCTTCGCAACCGGCTCGCCCTCCGGCCGCGCTGGGCCCGCCTCCATCATCTGACGCACCACCGCGGGCTCGAGCGTCGTGAGGTCCGGGAGCGAGAACCCCGCCGTGGAGTCGAGCATCGCCTTGAGCTGTGGATCGAGCGGCATGCGGCTTCCGATCGGGATGTCTGGGAATCTATGCGATCCTAGCAGGAGTGGACGTCCCCCTGCGCCGTGCAGCCGACCAGCCGATGGCGGAGACCTGGGCCCTGGTCCTGTCCTCCCAGGCCATTCCCTCCCAGCTGATGAAGGACGACGAGGGCTGGCTGGTCTGTGTCCCGCCGGAGCAAGCCGAGCACGCCAGCCAGGTGCTCGCGGACTTCGACCGGGATCTGGCGGAAGAGGCGGGTCGGGAGCGCTCGCCGGTCGAGTACGGCTCGACGTCCGTCGGTCTCGGGATCGGCGTGCTGCTCGTCCTCTTCTTCTGGGTGACCGGACCTCACGATGCTGCGGTGTTCTGGTTTCGCGACGGCGCCGCGGCGTCCGAGCGGATTCTCGCCGGCCAGTGGTGGAGGACCGCGACGGCGCTCACGCTGCACGCCGATCTGGCCCATCTGCTCGGAAATGCGGTCTCACTCGCGATCTTCGTCACGGCCGCGGGTCGCTCGCTTGGGCCCGGGCTCGCCTCGGTCCTGGTACTCGGCGCGGGCATGCTCGGGAACGCCCTCAGCGCGGCGGCCCACGGACCGGGGCACCTCTCGGTCGGCGCCTCCACCTCCGTCTTTGGCGCGATCGGGATCCTGTGCGGGCAGCAGTTCGTGCGACGTCGGGCGCTGGGCGCGCGCTCTCGACCGGCGTGGCTCGCGCTGGCGGCCGGGCTGGGGCTGCTGGCGTTCCTCGGGACAGGGGAGCGCTCCGATATGGGCGCCCACCTCTTCGGCCTCCTGGTCGGGATGCTCCTCGGCATACTGGTGACCCTGGCCCTCGCGCGTCCGCCGAACCGCGTGCTCCAGGCGATTGGTCTCGTGGCCTGTGCGGCGACCGTGGTCTTGGCCTGGCTCTCCGCACTGGGCGCCCCCGGCTGAGGGCGCCCTGGCCCACCTCGTGAGAAATGCGCTAGCCGGGCGTGTAGACGGGCAGCCTGTCGACCAGGTCTCGCAGCCGTGGCGCTGCGGCATCCCTGTCGGCCAGGATCGGCTCCGAGATCGGCCACGCGATGTCCAGATCGGGATCGTTCCAGGCGATGGCGATCTCTGCACCCGGGTCGTAGAACTCTGTGCACTTGTACTCGATCTGCGCGACCTCACTCGTGACCAGGAAGGCGTGGGCGAACCCGGGCGGGATGAACAGCTGGAGGAAGTTCTCCGCGGAGAGCTCCGCCACGGCGTGCCTCGCGAAGCTGGGCGAGCCCCTGCGAATGTCGAGGGCCACGTCGAATATCTCGCCCTCGACCACGCGCACGAGCTTGCCCTGGGGGCGGCTCACCTGCGCGTGGAAGCCGCGCAGGGTCCCGCGCCGCGAGTGCGAGTGGTTGTCCTGTACGAAGCCCGCCGTGATCCCACCCGCGGCGTACTTCTCCGCGTGGTAGGTCTCGAGGAAGAAGCCGCGCGCGTCGCGATGCACGTCGGGCTCGACCAGGACGACCCCCGGCAACTCGGTGGGCTTGAACCTCACGTCGATCGGCTTCGAGCTACTTCCCGACGATGGAGACGAAGCTCACGCAGCGCCCCGGCGCACCGCCGAGGTTGTGGGTGAGGCCGAGCTGTGGCTCGGGGATCTGGCGTTCTCCCGCCTCGCCGCGGAGCTGCAGCCACATCTCGTACATCATCCGCAGGCCGCTCGCTCCGATGGGATGCCCGAAGCTCTTCAGCCCGCCGTCGGGATTGATGGGCTGCGGACCGTCGCCGTCGAACCGTCCGTCGAGCACGTCCTTCCAGCCCTGACCTCGGGGCGAGAATCCCATGTCCTCCATCAGCACGAGCTCCGTGGGTGTGAAGCAGTCGTGCACCTCGGCCATGCTGATCTCTTCGCGCGGATTCGTGACGCCCGCCTGCTTGTACGCGTCTTCGACGCTCACGCACACCTCCGGGAAAGTCGTGAAGTCGTAGTCCTCGCTGAAATACCCCTCCGCGGGTCCCGCCACGAAGGACAGGGCCTTGATGAAGATCGGGTGATCCGTGTAGCGATGCGCGTCCTCGGCGCGACACAGGATCGCCGCGGCCGAGCCGTCGCTCACGCCCGAGCAATCGAAGATCCCGAGCATCCCGGCGACCTTGGGAGAGGCCGCGATCCTCTCCATCGACACCTCCTTGCGGTACTGGGCCTTGGAATTCTTCGCGCCGTTGCGGTGGTTCTTCCAGGCGATGCGCGTGAGCACCTGCTTGAGCGTGTCCTCGTCAACGCCGTATTTCTTGGCGTAGGCGGGCGCCAGCAAGGAGAAGTTGGCGGGAGCGGTCATGCTGGGCGCCGTGCCATCCGACGGCGGCTGGCCACTCACCAGGCCGGAGTAACCCGAGTCCTTGAGCTTCTCGACGCCGATCGCCATCACCAGATCGTAAGCGCCGCATGCCACGGCGTAGGCCGCGTTTCGCAGCGCCTCGCTGCCGGTGGCGCACATGTTCTCGACCCGGCTCACCGGCTTGTACGGGATCTTCAGAGCCTCGGACAGCATGAGGCCCGAGCTACCGCTGCCCATCGTCCCGAGCCAGTAGGCATCGACCCGCTCGGGATCGAGCTGCGCCGACTGGTAGGCCTCCGTCGCCGAGTCGACCAGGAGGTCGTCCGCTCCCTTGTCCCAGAGCTCACCAAAGGCGGTACAGCCCATCCCGACGATTGCGACCCGGTCTCGAATGCCGTTGCTCGACATGCGCTTGCTCCTCTAGCGCCGCGGGCGCGCCTTCCAGAAGTAATTGTGGACGCCCTCCCCCGTGTACAGGCGTCGAAAAGTCATCTCCAGCTCGTTCCCGATCTCGACCTCCTCGGTATCGACATCGGTCAGCTCGCAGCGAAAGCGCCCGCCCCCCTCGAAATCCACGATGGCCGCCACTACGGGCGGCTGCATCGAGTAGGCCAGGTGATCGAAGGTGTACGTGGCGATCCTGCAGGCCGTGTCCGCATAGGGCTCCGGCTTCATCTGATCCACCGCCATGCACTTGACGCAGACGCGCTGGGGCGGGAGGTGGCCCGTTCCGCAGGCCTCGCAGCGCGAGCCGATGAAAGCGTGCTTCCAGGTGCCCGCCCGTGCCATCGGAGGCGCGGCGGGACGGTCCGGGTCCGGACGGCGCGGCGGCTCGAAGGGCAGGATCCCGCGCCACTTGAGATAGGCGTTGTAGGGCAGGTCCCCTCGCTTCGCCTCGATCCAGCGGTCCACGCTGTGGACCGGCCGGGCCGCGTCAATGCCCTCGGTCACCTCGAGCACTGTGGCGTCGCAGCCGTCGCCGACGGCGAGGACGAGGATTCGATCGCCGGCGTTCGCCTGATCGAGCGCGCGCGCGAGCAGCAGGCCCGCGTGTGCCGCCCCGCTGCGCCCCACGCTGGTCGTCAGCGGGTCCGCGAGCTGCTCCGGCTTCAGGTGGAGGTACCCGGGCAGTCCCGCGGTGGTGCGCGCATTCTCGGAATCGATGATGACCGTCGTGAGCTCCGTCGGCTCGACCTTGGCAGCTTCCAGCGCTCGCCGGGCGGTGTCGTTCACGACGGGGGCGAGAATCTGGGCCCCGAAGCGCTCCTCCCATTGCTTCGCGAACCTATCCTCCGGAAGGCGCCACACGTCGAGCACCTCTGTGGTCGCCGAGGCCCGACCCACGAAGCGCGCGATCGCGTTCTCGTCGACACCGGTGATGAAGGCGACGGCAGCATCCCCACCCTGACTCTCCCGCGCGCCCCCGGGCGCACCGACCACGACGTCGCCGGCGCACACCAGTGCGCGGCCTCCCGCCGCCGCCACGTCGGCGCCCAGCAAGAGAGCCCCGAGGCCCATGCGCGAGGAGGCCCCGAGCTCGAGGGAGCGAACGCTGTGCGGCAGGTCGAGGGCGGCCTGCAGCATCGCCGCGTTCAGCTTCTCGGCGTAGGGCGGGCTGGTCGTGGCGAAGAGCAGCGTGTCGACTCCGGAAGCGCCGCGGACCGCGTCGCGGGCCGCCTCGACCGCCATCGACACCGAATCTTCATCGTAGCTGGCAGCCGCCCTCTCGCCCTTGCCCCCTCCGATGGCCGCTCTGGAGAGGCGGAAGTACGGAACGTAGCTCCCGTAGCGCACGATTCCGGCCAAGGCGATCCTCCCCAAACTCTACGCGGCAGTCTACACCGGGTTCGGCGACGAGAAAACAGCTCTGCCATCGCCAGCTACACTCTCCGCGTGAACAGCAGCGATCTCCTGCGGGCCATGTTGGACCTGGCGCGAGAGGCGCAGCTCGAGGTACGCGCGCCCAGCGCGAGCTCCGCGACCGAGCCCGGGGAGCTGCTCGCGAGCGCGGCCTGTCGCGTGCGAGGCGATGTCTGGGTCGTGCTCTCGCCCGCAGATCCCGTAGACGTGCGGCTCGACGTATTGGCAGCAGCGCTCAGGACGTATCGCGGGGACTGGCTCGAGCAGCGCTGGCTACCGCCCGCCGTGCGCGATCGGCTGGACACGTAGCTGCTGGTTCTCGCGGCGCGGGCCCGGCATGATGGAGCCGCGTGCACCTGTGCACTCGACCGGAGGGGAGCCATGGCGGACAAGATCGTAAAGACGGATGCGGAATGGCGAGGGCAGCTCAGCGAGCTGGAGTACGAGGTCACGCGGCAAGAGGGGACCGAGCCGGCCTTCACGGGCACCTACCACGACTGCAAGGACCCCGGCACCTACCTGTGCGTCTGCTGCGACAGCCCGCTCTTCCGCTCCGAGAGCAAGTTTGATTCGGGCACCGGCTGGCCGAGTTTCTGCCAGCCGATCGGCTCGGAGACCGTCACCTCCCACGTGGATGCGAGTCTCGGGATGCAGCGCATCGAGGTCCGCTGTAGCCGTTGCGATGCCCACCTGGGCCACGTGTTTCCCGATGGGCCGGCTCCGACGGGAGACCGCTACTGCCTGAACTCGGCGGCGCTCCGGCTGGAGCGGGACGAGTAGATCGTCTCCTGGCGGTGAGGTCGGCACTCCCGGGCGGCCGGACTCAGCGCTTCGGGCAGACCATCCGACACGGCAGGTGCGTCGTGATCACGGAGCCGTTGTTGCAGCGACACGTCCCGTCTTCGCTGCGCGTCAGGGAGCCCGGGTCGCGCACCCGCAGCTCGTTGGGCAGGTCTCCCGGTCGACAGGCGACCCAGCGGTCATTGCAACCAGGAGCGTAGAGCTCCCCATTGACGGGCATGACGCGACCGCGCTTTCGATCGTGGAAGCGAATCGGCAGCGTAGTCACGGCGCCGTTCCAATCCGTCTTCCACAC
>JAUXJB010000132.1 GCA_030624945.1 Deltaproteobacteria bacterium
ACTGGGCCGACGCGACGAACTACCACATGGTCCTCAACACGGCGCTACTCGGGTACGACGGTGCGGCGAACCTGATCGCCGCGCACGCGCGCGCGCTGGGCTGGGCCGACGCGGCCGGCTAGGCTGTCCATGGGAATCGGGGGGCGTCAACGCCTGCGTCATCTCACGCCCCAGGCCATGAGCGCGACGCCTTCCGTCCGCTAGAATCTCGCTATCATCTTTCAGAGAGAAGTGAGATGCGGTTCGTGAAAACCTCATTCGTTGCACTCGCGTCCGCGCTGCTGCTCTCCGGCTGTTTCTTCTGGCGGGGAGACGAGGAGGAGCCGCGTCGGCGGACCGTGCTGTTCAGCGGCGGCGAGGAGATCGACGCGGACCCGATCGACGGGGTATGTACGTGGGAGGGTCGCCCCTATCGGGCCCGCACACGCGTCTGCGAGGACGGAACCTTCCGAGAGTGTCTCGAGGACGGCCGCTGGCGCGTGACCGGAACCTGCTAGCGCGCATATCTCACCCGGCTGGCGTAGCGAGGACGGGGTTACCCGGCGCTGGGATTGATCGGCGCGTCTCCGATCACGCCGGCGTCGGCCAGCGCCTGAAGCTCCGCCTCGCTCCGACCCAGCAGTCCTGTGATGATCTCGCGGTTGTGCTGGCCGAAGAGCGGCGCGTGCTCTCGCAGCTGGGGGTTGGCCTCGAGCAATCTCCAGGCCGAGGACGGCTGCTTCCACACGTCCTGCTTCGGATGTGGAAGCTCCACCCAGTAGCCGCGCGCCTCGAGCTGGCGATCGCGATGGATGGCGTCGGAATCGAGCACCCGACCTGCGGGCACCCCCCGTTCCTGCAACTCCTCCATCGCGGTCTGCGGAGACCGCGTGCGCGTCCAGTCCTCGATGAGGGCGTCGATCTCGTCGTGGCGCTCGCGTCGCTCGCCACCCGCGAGCTCCGACACGTGGTCCGCGCCGATGTGATGCGCGAGCGAACGCCACTCGGCGTCGCTGCGAACGGAGATCGCGACCCAATCGTCGTCTCCACGACAGCGATAGACGCCCTGGGGCGCGAATGCGGGATGGCGGTTCCCGCGCTGGACGGGGTCCTCGCCGCGCAGGGAGGCGGCGACAAACGCCTCGCCGATCAGCGACGCCATCGTCTCGCGCTGGGCGAGGTCGACGAAGGTTCCCTCGCCGGTCCTCTGCCTCTGAATCAGCGCGAGGGCGATCGCGCCCGTCGCGGCTACCCCGGCAACCGGATCTCCGTACGAGATCCCGGTCTTCATCGGCACGCCGTCGCCGTAGCCCGTCATGGAGGTGAGCCCCGACATCTGCTCGATGATGGGTCCGTAACCGACGTGGTTGCGCTCGGAGCCCGTCTTTCCGAACCCCGCCATGCTGACCAGGATGATGTCGGCGCGCCGCTCCCGGAGAACCTCGTACCCCAGCCCGAGATTGTCGAGCACGTCGGCCCGGTAGTTCTCGATCACGACGTCGCAGTGCGGGACCAGATCGAGGAAGAGCTCCCGACCGAGATCCCCCGACAGATCGATCGTGAGAGACTTCTTGTCGCGGTTGTAGTCGTTGAAGTACGCCGAGGCGTTCCAGGGCTCGTCCTCATCCGGCAGCGCGCCAAGCGTGCGGACGTTGTCCCAGGCGGTCGGCGACTCGATCTTGAGCACCTCCGCGCCCATCTCCGCGAGGATGCGCGTGGCGTACGGGCCCGCCCACATCATGCTGAGATCCGCGATGCGGATCCCCTCGAGGGGCAGGCGCTTCACGCGTTCTCCCCCAACCAGTCGCGGCGCACCGCCTCGGTGTCGGCGCACGCCGCGTGCAGCGCTCCCTTGCGCCACGCGAAGCCCAAGAACGGCCGTCCCGGCACCTGCGCGCGCCCCGTCGGGGTGTCGATGGCATCGAAGAACCCGCGCTCTTGCAGGGAGGAACTTCCCAGCACCTCTTTGGGCGTGTACACGACCCCGGTCGGAACCTTGTGCTCGACACCGAGCTGGAGCAGCTCCGCGCGGGTCTTGTCCGAGAACCAGACCCACATCCGCGCCTCCAGCTCGTCGTTGTGCTCGAGCCTCTTGTGCGGGTCCGTGAAGCGCTCGTCCTCGAGATCGGGATCTCCGACCATGGCGAAGAGTGCGGGGATCTGGCGCGCGAGTGCACATACCCCACCGAAGCCATCGGCGCAGGGATAGATGCCCCAGACCGCGGAGGTCTGGTTGGCGCGTCGCTCCGATCGCTCTCCCGTCGCGGCGCTCATCGGGCCGTGCAGCTCGAGCATGCCCGCCGCACACTCCTGCAGCGAGATGTCGATCCAGTCCCCCTCGCCGTGCACGAGCGCGCCGAAGTAAGCGGTGACCGAGGCGCTGAAGCCGTTCAGACCGCCGAGATATTCCGCCTGGCTGCCGCCGTTGCACAGCGGGGGACGGCCCGGACTACCGGTGAGCGAGAGGATGCCGCCCAGCGCGTGCGCCACGAGGTTCGTGCTCTCGTACCCCGCGTACGGCCCGTCCTTCCCGAACGACGATATGGATGTGATCACCAGACGAGGCCTCTCCCGCCGCAGCGTCTCGGGATTCAATCCGCGCGCTGCCAGCGAGCCCGGCTTGCCGTCCTCCACCACGATGTCCGCCGCGAGTGCGAGCTCGTGCAGACCGTTCGCGGCGACGCGCCGCTTTCCCGGCAACAAGCAGGCGACCTGATCGTCGCCGAGCGCCTCCGCTGCGGCATCCACACGCACCACGTCGGCCCCGAAGCCCGCCATCCAGCGGGTCGCGAAGGCGGCGGAGATCCCGCCCCCGATCTCCAGCACGCGCACACCCGTGAGGGGAAGGTCGCTCAACCTCCGGTCCCGCGGCAGCTCTGCACCAGCACGCTTTTTCATACCACATGCGGGTCTGAAGCAGGCCGGTTGAAGTCGCATGGACCCTGGCCCCATCATGTCTCCGTGCAGAGCATGCGGGGACGGGAATCGGCCCGAGTGAGAGGGAGGTAGCGCCGCGCGATGGGGAAGCTCGAGGTAGGCGGTCTGGGACGGGAGACCGAGCGAATCGTCCCGGGCCCCGTCACCCGCAGCACCGGGGATGAAGAGAGCCTCGATGTGTGGGGGTTTCGCGACACTGCGTTCCGCGTCAACGCACGCGGAAACGTCGAGCTTACCGGGGACCGCTATGCGCTCTCGGGCAAAGAGCTCCCCGACCTCCTGCCCTGGGTGTGCAGGACACTCGGGCTCGACATCGACGTGCGCGAGGTACACGCCTCCCGCTACCCGACCGCGGTGCCCGCCTCGCGCGTAAGCGGGGAGCTTCTGGAAGAGCTGCAGAAGCACCTGGGAGACGACGCCATCTCCCTCGACCCAAAGCTCCGTCTCCGCCACGGACACGGCCACACCCAGCAGGAGATGTACGCGATCAAGTACGAGCGCCTGGAGCGCGTCCCGGACCTGGTCGTGTTTCCCGCCGACGAAGACCAGGTGACCGCCCTCGTAGAGGTGGCGTCGCGCCACGACGCGTGTCTGATCCCCTATGGCGGCGGCACCAACGTGACCGAAGCGCTGCGCTGTCCCGTGGGCGAAGAGCGGACCATCGTCTCGGTCGACATGCGGCGGATGAACCGGATCCTCTGGATCGAGCCCACGAACCGCATGGCGCGTATCGAGGCGGGGGCGGTGGGCCGCGACATCGCGTTACAGCTGGAGAGCTTCGGGTTCAGCATCGGTCACGAGCCGGACTCGGTCGAGCTCTCCACGCTCGGTGGCTGGATAGCGACGCACGCGAGCGGGATGAAGAAGAACCGCTACGGGAACATCGAGGACCTGGTGCTCGACGTGAACGTCGTGACGGGTCGAGGGAAGCTCACCCGTGCTGCGGTGGCGCCGAGAGAGTCCATCGGGGCCGACCCACGGCGCTGGATGCTCGGCTCGGAGGGAACCCTGGGAATCGTCACGAGCGCCGTGCTCAAGCTCTTCCCGCTTCCCGAGGTCCAGCGGTACGACTCCGTCATCTTCCCGAGCTTTGCGGAGGGCGTCGAGTTCATGTACGAGATCGCCCAGGCAGAGACGCTGCCCGCCAGCGTCCGCCTGGTCGACAACGCCCAGTTCCAGTTCGGACAGGCCCTAAAGCCGAGGCCCGGGGGCTGGCGGATCGCCAAGGGCAAGCTGGAGAGGTGGTTCGTGACGCGCGTGCGCGGGTTCGATCCCGACGCGATGGTCGCCTGTACGCTGCTCTTCGAGGGGACCGCGCGAGACGTGAAGGCACAGGAGAGGACCGTCCGACGGGTCGCGTCTCGACACGGCGGCATGCTGGCGGGCAGTGAGAACGGCGAGCGCGGCTACCAGCTCACCTTCGGGATCGCCTACATCCGCGACTTCGTGATGAACCACTACATCCTGGGGGAGTCCTTCGAGACGTCCGTACCCTGGAGCCAGGTCTCATCGCTCTGCGCGAACGTGAAGCGCCGGCTCCACGAGGAGCACCAGAAGCGCGGCCTGCCGGGCAAGCCGTTCGTCACCTGTCGAATCACGCAGATCTACCCGACGGGGGTCTGCGTGTACTTCTACTTCGCGTACTACCACAAGGGCGTGGACCATCCGAGCGAGGTCTATGCCGAGATGGAACGGGCGGCCCGGGACGAGATTCTCCGCTCGGGCGGCTCGCTCTCGCACCATCACGGAGTCGGCAAGCTGCGCCAGAGCTTTCTCCCCGACATCCTCTCCCCGGCCGCCTTAGAATGGACGCGAGCGGTGAAGCGCGCCATCGATCCACAGAACATCTTCGGGTGCGGGAACCAGCAGTCCTCCAACGAAGACACAAGCGAGCGCTGAACGCGACACCATAGTGAGTCTGCCGACGAAACCGAGGGAGTTCTTTCTCACCGGCGTCACGGGATTTCTGGGGAAGGTCGTCCTGGTCGAGCTGCTGAGACGCCGGGACGAGCTCTCGATCGAGACCGTTCACGTCCTGATCCGACCCAAGCAGGGGGACTCGCCCGAGACGCGCTTCCGGCGCACGGTCCTGGCTTCGGACTGCTTTTCCGAGCTTCCGGCCGGCTGGCACGAGCGCGTCCGCCTCATCCCCGGCGACCTGGATGACGAGGGCCTCGGGATCGACCCCGCGACCCGGGCCGACCTGGACCGGCGCGTGACGCACATCGTCAACTGCGCAGCCTCCATCCAGTTCGACCTTTCGCTCGCCGAAGCCGGCAAGGCGAACGTGGCGAGCAGCCTGAACGTGCTCGAGTTCGCGCGTTCCTGCGCGAGCCTGGAGTCGCTGGTGGCCGTCTCGACCGCGTACGTGACGCCGATGACGGGGGAC
>JAUXJB010000155.1 GCA_030624945.1 Deltaproteobacteria bacterium
ACGGACGGCGCGCAACAGCGTCTCGGATGTGAAGGGCTTTCTCACGAAGACGCCCTCGGGTTCTCGACTTCCCTGCAAGTCGTCTTGCGCGTAACCCGACATCCAGACGCTGGGAAGCTTCGGGAGCAGTGGCCGGATCCGACGTGCGAGCTCGATCCCGTTCATCTGCGGCATGACCACGTCTGCTACGAGCAGATCGATCCGTTCGAAGCCAGCCTGGCACTGTTCCAGGGCCTCGAGAGACGAGCTGCACGCGATGACCCGGTAGCCGTGACGCTCCAGGATCTGCCGCGCTACCTCGAGGACCTGCGCATCGTCTTCGACGAGCAAGACGGTCTCGCTCCCGAGCGTCGCGGCCGTCTCGAGTTTTGGGTCGTCGGTGAGCTCGACCTCGCCCTCCGAGGCGGGAAGCTCCACGAGGACCGTGGTGCCATGGCCCAGCTTGCTGCGTACGTCAATGCGGCCTCCGCCCTGGCTCACGATTCCGTACACGGTCGATAGACCGAGGCCGGATCCCCGCCCCGGTGCCTTCGTCGTGAAGAAGGGCTCGAATATCTTGGTTCGCGTCTCCTCGCTCATGCCGGAGCCGCTGTCCTCCACCTCGATCCGAACCACCGCCCTCGTGCCAACGGTGCTGGCAGACGTGCGGATCGCGACGCGCCCCCCGCCGGTGCCCAGCAGCGCGTCGCGGCTGTTGACGACCAGATTCACGATAACCTGTTCGATCTGGGAGGGATCCGCGAGTACGGGCGGTAGGTCGGGAGCGCACCGGATCTCGAGCTCGTTGGCCTCGCCGAGGAGACGCCGCAGCAGGCTTTCGATGCCTGTGATCACCTGGTTCACATCGATGTGGCGCAGCTCCTGGATCTGATGCCGGCTGAACAGGAGAAGCTGCGCGATGAGCGCGGAAGCGCGGTCACCGGCGATCTGGA
Source organism: Deltaproteobacteria bacterium (assembly GCA_030624945.1). Lineage (GTDB taxonomy): Bacteria > Myxococcota_A > UBA9160 > SZUA-336 > SZUA-336 > JAUXJB01. The sequence continues at coordinate 933 of JAUXJB010000155.1, forward strand.
TCTCGTCGAGGTCCTGTCGCAGGGGTGTATCGGCAGGGGCCCGCTCCGCGGCCAGCTCGGCGTAGCCTCGAATCGCCGTCAGGATGTTGTTGAAGTCGTGTGCGATCCCGCCTGCGAGTATCCCCAGGGCCTCGAGTCTCTGGGCCTGGAAGAGCTGCTGCTCCGTGCGTTTGCGAGCTTCGATCTCGCGCTCGAGGCGACGCGTCTTCTCCGCGAGAGCCCCCGCCGTTCGGCGGTTTTGCCGCTCGCTCTCTCGCAGAATCGTGTCGCGGAAGGTCAGCTCCTCGACGGCTCCCGCAAACCAGGCGTTGCGCGACACGCGCCTGCGAGCGCGCGCCCACCAGGTGCGAGATGGAGGCGGCGTGATCAGGTAGCTCGCGCGGCACGGGCCCAGCTGCATCTCGACAACCGCATCGCTCTGACCCAAGAGCCTGGGAGTGGCGCGTATGATCCCCCGCATCCCGTAGAAGAACTCGGGCGAGTCTCGGAAGCCCGGGAAGATCTCGATCGTCTGTAGTATGCGACCGTCGGAGAGCTTCTTGAGCTCCACTCTGGTGCAGGTGAAGGCCGCCGGTCCGTTCCAATGCGCGAGGGCGTAGAGGCCCGCGGCATTCGAGACTCCTCCAGCAAGCGCACGCGCCAGTGCGGGCCACGGCTCACCCAGGTGCCGCGCACCCAGCTCGTCCAGCGCCTCCAGCCCCCCGAGGCAGTCGCGGCAACGCTCGAGGAGGGTGGTGAACTCCTCCCAGCCGACGCGGCCGCGCGGCTGGCGCAGATCGTCGGCTGTGAGGGAGAGGCCCGCGAGCAGTTCTTCTTCCGATCCGCCCTTCTCGAGGGTGGATTCGAGGATCAGGAGGCAGACTCGACCCGAGACCTCATCCATCTCTCGGTTCCCCATCGGTGTCGGCCGACGCCTCCACCATATCACCTGGCGGGGATGTCGCTAGACCGAAGCTCGCCGTGGCGACGGAATGGCCAGGACATCCAGTCCGCGAGGGCGCCGAAGTCCTTCCAGGATCGCCAGGCGGCCGTGTGGCCGGAGGGAGGCGGATTTCTGCCGGTTTCTGCCCGCCTGCACTCATCCCATGGCGTCCCGCCGCGAGGTCCCCGTCCGGCCATCAACCCGGGTCGAAGAAGGTCCGGGCCGAGAGGCGGGCGAACCTCTTCGGACCCTCTCCGGTTTGAAACCATGTGGCCGGTACAGGCGTCTATAGCAGTGAAGGTCCTGTCCGAGGAGGCTATGCGATGCTCGTGCGCCGGAGCGAAGAGGGAGTTCTCCACCCGGTGAGTAGCTGCGTTTCGACCGCGTTGCTCGTATTGGGACTCGCGCTGGTGACGTTCGGCGTGCTCTGTCCCGTGGCCTAGGAGTCGACGCAAGACTTCGTCCTGGGTCGACTCCTAGCCGTCCTAGCGGCCTATCGGCGCGCAGAGCGCGCCTTGCCGCACGGAGAGCGACTCAAGAGTCGCTCTCGTAGGGCATCCGGACGCACAGCACTCGCGCCGAGGTGCGCGAGCTGCACGGCCGCGACGGCATCTGAGGTTTGCCCCCGCAACTCCTGGGCTCGTTTGTCGTAGGATAGGACACTCAGATAGGCCGGGGGCGTCCATGAGTGCACCAACGGGTGTTCCGAGTCCGTCGCATCGATCCGTGGAGGGAAGCGTCGCGATCGTAACGGGCGGCGGCACCGGACTGGGCGCAGCAACGGCATCGGTCCTGGCTCGGGCGGGTGCTCGCGTGGTGATCAACGGTCGGCGAGAAGAGAAGCTCGCGGAGACGGCCGCGCGGATACGGGAGGAGGGCGGAGAGGTCACGCCTTGTCCCGGTGACGTGTCTCGTCCAGAGGACGTTCGCGACCTCGTGGAACGAGCCGTGAAGGAGTACGGCGGCGTCGACGTTCTGGTGAACAACGCCGGGATCCATGCGCACTTTCGTCCGGCGCACGAAGTTCCGATCGACGAGTTCGATCACTATCTCGCGATCAATCTGCGCGGGCCGTTCCTCGCGACGAAAGCGGTGATCCCGCACCTTCTCGCGCGGGGCGGAGGCTCGATCGTGAACGTCGCCTCGATGGCCGGGGTGGTGGGTCTCAAGTACACGGTGTCGTACGGTGCGGCGAAGGGCGGCCTCGTCTAGATGACGAGGACGGTGGCGCTCGACTACGCCGACAAGGGCATTCGGGTCAACTGCATCTGTCCGGCCGGCATGACGCCGACGGAGAACAGGGATCGCCTGAGTCCCGAGGAGATGAGACTCGCCGGCGAGGCGGTCGGAGGGGGGGCACCCGTGGGAGGCTCGGCGAGCACGGAGGAGGTCGCGCAGGCCATCCTCTTCCTGGTCGGACCGCACGGGCGGTTCATCACCGGGGCGATCATCCCGATCGACGGCGGGTACACCGCGCGATGAGCACATCCCCTCGAGAGGTCTTTCGGGGCTGGTGGATCGTCGCGGTGGCCTTCGCGGCACAGGCCCTCGCGATCGGACTGTCCATCATCCCCTACGGTCTCTTCATCGACCCGATCACCGAGGAGTTCGGCGCCTCGGTCATGACGGCCAACTGGGGCGTGGCGATCCTGTTCGTCGTGATGACCCTGGTTGGGCCCGTCGTGGGCTGGCTCGTCGATCGCCGGTCGATTCGCGCGATCATGGTCGCCGGCGCCCTGCTCATGTCCGCGAGCTTCGGGCTCATGTCCATCGCCACCACTCTGTGGCAGCTCGGGCTGCTGTTCGGTGTCGGGGTGGGGATGGGCGTTGCCATGCTGGGCCCGCTGTCGGCCACGGCCGTCGTGGCGAAGTGGTTCGACCGCAAGCGCGGTCGCGCGCTGGGCGTCGCCGCCATCGGACCGATGGCGGGTGGATTCCTGCTGACACCGCTCGTCGGAGGGCTTCTGGAGTCCGGCGACTGGCGATCGGTGCTGCAGTGGTTCGCGGTTGGTGTCCTGGGAATCGTTCCCCTGGTCTGGGTAGTGATCCGGAATCGACCGGAGGACCTGGGTCAGCTCCCCGACGGGGAAGTCGCGCCCGCTCCCGACGCAGCCCCGACTTCCGGCGGCGGGATCTGGACGACCGTCGAGATCCTGAGCGCGCGCAACTTCTGGGGACTGGCGCTCGGCGTCGGGATCGTCTTCGGTCTGGGTACCGGCTGGGGTGCGAACGCACCCAAGTACGTCCTGGATCTCGGCTACGGCACGCAGCAGACGGCCTACCTGCTGGCCGCGGGGGCGGGCGTGGGCATTCCCGCAACCGTGCTGTTCGGCTGGCTCGCCGAACGCTTCGATGGCCGCGTGCTGCTCTGGATCTCTTTCGGGGCCCAGATGGCGAGCTTCGCCGTGCTCCGACTAGAGCCCGGATTCGGACTGCTCGTGGCTGCCTTCGTGCTGATCGGATTCTCGGCCGGCGCCATGCTGCCGGTCTACGCGTCGCTCATCGCTCGCATGTTCGGGCCGGTCTCGTTCGGACAGGTGATGGGTCTCGCGGGCTTGGTGTTGCTGCCATTTGGGACGTTGGCGCCGCCCGTCATCGGGCTCCTGCGGGACACGAGCGGTGGCTACGGATCGACCCTGCTCTTGCTCATCGGAAGCTTCGCCATCAGCTGCGCGGTTCTCGGCCTGTTGCGCGGACACGCGCCGCGAGTACCCGCGATGACGACCTCCCCCGCTTCCTATCGGATCGCGGGGAGTTAGCGGGCGGTCTCGTGAAGGTCCCCCACGATACCGTCGGTCTCCTCGAGGGCCTGACCACTACGCGGGCGATCCGACGGCGGCGGCCAGACCGGACACCCGAAGAGGACCT
>JAUXJB010000163.1 GCA_030624945.1 Deltaproteobacteria bacterium
AACGCTACGGCATGACCATCCCGCTCGACGGGGTGCCGCTGCTCGAACAACGGGAGTGGATCGAGGAGCTCGACGGTCTGGGCTATACGGACCTGTGGTCTTACGAGGGGATCGGGCTCGACGGCCTCACGCCGCTCGCACTCGCCTCCGTCTGGGCCCCAAACGTGCGCCTGGGCTGTGCGATTCTTCCCGTCTACACGCGCGGTCCGGCACTCCTGGCCATGAGCGTCGCCGCCCTCTGCCAGGCCGCGCCCGGCCGTTTCGTGGTGGGACTCGGGACGTCCTCGAACGTCATCGTGGAGAACTGGAACGCCATCCCGTTCGAGAAGCCCTACCAACGCACGCGCGACGTCGCGAAGTTCTTGCGACGGGCGCTCGCAGGGGAGAGGGTGAGCGAGGAGTACGAGACGTTTCGCGTCGAGAATTTTCGCCTCATCCCCAAGCTAGAGGAGCAGCCGAAGATCATGATCGCCGCGCTCCGCCAGGGCATGTTGAGGCTGGCGGGTCGAGTGGGGGATGGAGCGATCCTCAACTGGCTTTCGGCGGACGATGTGAAACAGGTCGTGCCCTACGTGAAGGAGGGCGGAGAGAGCAAGGAGATCGTCGCGCGCCTCTTCGTCTGTGTGACCTCCGATCGGGACGAGGCGCGCGAGAGGGCGCGCTTCGCGATCAACTCGTACCTGAACGTTCCGGTGTACGCGGCCTTTCACGATTGGCTCGGGCGCGCTGCGCTACTGACCGAGATGTGGGAGAAGTGGGAGAGCGGCGACCGCAAGGGAGCCGCCGCCGCCATTCCCGACGAGGTCGTCGACGCGCTCGTCATACACGGGTCCCCGGCGGAGTGCCGTCTTCACATCGAGCGCTACGTAGAGAACGGAGTCGACACCCCCGTCCTCATGCTCCTCCCCTCCAGCATGGGTCAGCGGCAGGCAACCCGCGAACTCGCGCCTCGCTAGACCTAGCGGCCTATCCGAGCGGCCTATCGGCGCGCACAGCGCGCCTTGCCGCGCGGAGAGCGACTCACGAGTCGCTCTCCTGGTGCCTGACCCCACATGATCTAGCCGAGCACGAAGTCGCAGAGGGCGCGCTTGAACTCCTCGGGGTTGTCCAGCATCACCGAGTGACCGGCTCGCGGGATCACGGCAAGCTTCGCGTTCGGGATCACCTCGTCGACCATCTTGTCGGCGGTCTCCGGATCGAGGATGTCCGAGGCGGCGCCGCGAATCACCAGCGCCGGGCAGGACAGCTGCTCGAGCGCCAGCCACTGGAGCTTCTTCGCCTCGTCGCGCGCGCGCTCGTCTGCCTGCGACACGGATCCGCTGGCGTGCCGTTTCATCAGGTTCGGATCGAGCTTCAGCTCGAAGCGGCCGTCCTCTCGCTGGCGCAGCCACACTCTGGCCAGTCGCGACAGCGTCCCCGCAGGGGTCACGGGATACTGGCGTGCCAGCAAGCGTTCGTAATCCGCGATCGAGTCGTAGCTATGGGAGCTCTGTTGCATGTCGAGGCCGATCCGCAGCGCGCCGCGCCGGTCGGTTTCGGGGGCCGTGTCGACGATCACGAGCCCGGCCATCTTCTCGGGGTGACGTCCCGCGTAGCGGATCGACACACCCCCTCCCATCGAGTGGCCGACGAGCACCAGGCGTTCGACACCCAGGGCATCGAGAACGCATTCCAGGTCGCCGGTCATGCTGTCCGGATCGTAGGCCGCCTCGGGATCCCGCCCCGAATCTCCGTGGCCGCGCATGTCGGGGCAGAGGACGCGGTAGTGGGTTGCGACCGCCGGCGCCACGTCGTCCCACACGTGCGCGTCGTTGGCAAAGCCGTGTACGAAGACGAGCGGCGTACCTTCGGTACTCCACTCCAGGACGTTGATCTCGAGGCCGTCGAGTCCGGAAATGCGACGCTGCGTGGGCTGCATGAGCGGGAGTCTACCCTAATCGATGCCCCCCGGTTCGACGCCCAGGTCGCGCAGACGCTGCCGCGCGTGGGCTCGCAGCTTGCCCACGACCTCGTGTGTCTGGTCCCGCAGGCCATTGCGCGCGCTCCATTCCAGTCCAGCGACGGAAATCGGCGGTCCGATCTCGATGGCCACCGGGCCCGAGCGAAGCCGAAGGGAGCCGGGGGGCCAGGCGCGTCGGGTACCCGTCGTCGCCACCGGCAGGATCGGCAGCTCGTGCGAGAGCGCCGTGGCGAACGCACCCTTCTTGAATTCGCGGAAGGAGCCATCGCGTGCTCGCGAGCCTTCCGCAAAGAACAGGATCGAAACGCCCTCGGCCCGCACGCTCATCTGGCTCCTGATCCGCCGCAGGTCCGAGCCGCTGCGATCGCGATCGACGATGATGTTTCCCGAGACTCGCAGGGCGCGCCCGAAGAGAGGGATCTTTGTCAGCTGCTTCTTCGCCACGAACCTCAGGGCCAGCTGTGGAAGTGCGGCGATGATCGCCAGCGGATCCCAGTTGCTCTCGTGGTTCGAGACCACGACGTACGCCTGCTGCGCGTCCATGTGCTCCGCGCCGTTCACGATCAGGCGGATCCCCCCGGCCCGCATGCAGAAGCGACCGAAGCCCAGGTAGGCGCGGTGCACATCCTCCAGGCTCTGTCCCAACAGGCTGCGCCCGATCGCCGCGGAGCAGTAGAAGAGCGCCGCCGACAGGATCAGGGGCCAACAGACTAGAGAGCGGGCAACAGAGACGAACGACCCGGGCGCGCTCATTGCCTTGACAGTAGCCCAGTGGCGTGAGGCCGCTACGAACGGACGGGGACGCCACTTTCCATGCGCGCGGCGAATCCGGTAGATTGGCGTGGGCAGAAGGGAGGGGGAGCGGAGGTGGAGTTCGTCGTCGGTCTGTCGATCGTGCTCGGCCTCTATGCCGCCTTCTCGATCGGCGCGAACGACGTGGCAAACGCCATGGGTACGTCGGTCGGCTCGCGCGCGCTCACCATCCGGCGCGCGATCCTGGTCGCGGCCGTTCTGGAATTTGCCGGCGCCTATCTCGTCGGCGGCCACGTGACCAGGACGATTCGGGGCGGGATCCTGGACTTCGAGGTCGTCGCCGCGCACCCCGATGGCCGCGATATCGTGATCGCCGGGATGCTGGCGGCGCTGACGGCCACGGGCACCTGGCTGATCGTCGCCTCGCGCCTCGGGTGGCCCGTGTCGACCACCCATTCCATCGTCGGCTCCATCGCGGGGTTCGGGCTGGTCGCCCTGGGTCGGGCGGCCATCGAGTGGGGCGAGCTCGGCCGCATCGCCTCGTCCTGGCTCATCTCGCCACTCCTCTCGGGAACGATCGCCATCGTGGTGTTCACCGTCACCCGGCGTCTCATCCTCGATCGCGAAGATCCCGTGCGCCAGGTTCAGAGGTGGGGCCCGCTCTACGTCTTTGCCGTGATCGCCGTGATCGGGATGGTGACCCTGTTCAAGGGCCTCAAGAACCTCAAGCTCGACTTCAGTCTGGGCGAGGCGGTGTTGATCACCGGAGCCCTCGGAGCCGTCGGGGCGGGGGTCGCCGCGCTGCTGCTGCAGCGGCTTCGCCCCGATCCCAGCGCGGACCGCGAGTTCCACTTCGCGACGGTGGAGCGGATGTTCGGCACTCTGCAGGTGATGAGCGCCTGTGCCGTGGCCTTCGCCCACGGCTCGAACGACGTGGCCAACGCGATCGGTCCGATGGCGGCGGTCATCGGGATGGCGGGGGGCGCCGCGTTCGAGGCGGAGGCCCCGGTCCCCGGCTGGATCCTGCTCGTGGGTGGGGCGGGCATCGTCGTGGGCCTCTCGACCCTCGGCTATCGGGTCATGGCGACGATCGGGGAGAAGATCACCGAGCTGACGCCGACACGCGGGTACGCGGCGGAATTTGCGGCCGCCGTGACCATCGTGGTGGCGAGCCGCCTGGGGCTGCCGGTATCCACGACGCATTGCCTGGTCGGAGCCGTGCTGGGTGTGGGTCTCGCACGCGGAATCGGCGCCCTGGACTTCCGGGTCATCGGCACGATCGTGCTCGCCTGGGTCGTGACCATACCGGTCGGCGCGACCCTTGCGATATTCTTCTACTACTTCTACAAGGGTCTTCTGGACTCGCTGGGAGCTACGTGAGGTGTCCTTCCTCGATCTCTTCGCCAAGTCGCCCTTCAAGCCCATGCAGGAACACATGCATGTCGTCCTCGAGTGCGCGCGCCAGGTTCCGCCCCTGATCGAAGCTCTGTGCGAGGAAGACATGGAGCGGGTCCGCGCGCTGGAGCGCCGGATCGACGACCTCGAGGGCAAGGCGGACGACCTCAAGAACGACTTGCGGGCTCACCTGCCGCGGCGCCTGCTGCTCCCCGTGGATCGGCGGGATCTGCTCGAGATCCTGGACCAGCAGGATTCCATCGCCGACACGGCGCAGGACATCGCCGGGCTGCTCGTGGAGCGCGAGATGCGCGTACCCGAGTCGATGAAGCCCTTGCTGATCCAGCTCTCGCGTGCGGTCGAGCG
>JAUXJB010000050.1 GCA_030624945.1 Deltaproteobacteria bacterium
CCGCGACGGTGGCAGCAACCCCGTCGATCTCCACACGGCAGCCCGGCTGCACGTGCGACTTGCGCAGGTAACCGAGGGCGATCGGGCCGGTCGCGGCCGAGCTGGCCGCGCTCGTGATGCGCCCAACTACGACGCCGTCCGAGCGAACCTCCGCGCCGGCCGCCACGGGCCGCTCCGGCCGCAGCTTGACGAGGAACCTGTTGACGGCCCCGCGCGACTCGATGCGCGCCACGATCTCCTGCCCGATGTAGCAGCCCTTGGTGAACGAGACGGATGCCTCGAAGCGAGCCTCCTGGGGGAAGTTCCGCTCGCCGAAGTCGATCGCATGCGCGGGGCGGAAGGCGTCGATCCTGAGCACCTCGCTGGCCTCGCCAGACAGGCCGGGCAGCTGCAGGGCGTGGCGCAGTTCCTCGATCGCCGCACGCTCTCCCAGAACACGTGCGCCCTCGCCGAGGCTTCCGCCGGCCACCCAGATTCGACCCGACGCATCTCGCTCGAAGCGGCCCGGCTCGGGCAAGCGGGCGATCTCGGCCTCGATCGCTGCCGCCGCATCCGGACCCTCGATCCCGATCTGATCCCAGCCCGAGACGCGCTGGAGCGCCACATCATCCGCGATCAGGTGCTTCTCCAGGACTTCGAGGAGAGCCGATTCGGCTTCGGGCGCCGAGTCGAGCAGCATCGCGTCGTCCAAGACCAGGACCCAGAGCTCCGCCAGGATGTGACCCTTGCGATCGAGCTGCAAGGAGTGGCAAGCCGAGCCGGTTCCCAGGGAGGATACGTCGGCCGTGACCATCCCGTTCAGGAAGCGGACGCGATCCCCGCCCGTGACGCGAATCAGGCCGCGCTCGCCCAGCTCCCGGATGGCCGCCCGGGAGCCCGCGACCTCTGCGAAGACTTCACTCATCGAGTCGCCCCTTCGGGGCAAGCCTAGTCAGGCAGCGTTCGCCAGTCGAGTCTGCATTTCCTTCCAGCGGTCGATCATCTTCTCGGCTACCCGAAGGTCTTCTTCGTTGTCGATGTCGATGGCGGCACCTCCGAGCTCCGTCATGACGAAGCGCAGCTTCGTCTGGAGCATCGCGGAGAACCCCCGCTCCACGGCTGGCAGGGAGACCCACATCCTCATCCGATCCGCGGCCCGCCGGTAGCCGTGTCGGTCGAGGAGCCCGCCGATATGGAGCAGCAGGAACAGGAACAAGACACCCAAGTTTCGGAACTCCCGCGTGAGGATGCGCCAGCCGAGGCGCAGCCCCTTGCCGAACTCCTTCTGATGGCGGTTCTCGTACACGTCCTGGATGTAGTGGCGATTCCCGACACGCAGGGGACGGACGGCCGTCAGGTTGTTCTGCCGGAAGCGACCCTCGGCCAGATTGAAGTAGGCCATCTCGATACCGTCCTCACCGTCCCTCGGGGCGAATCCCGCGAGGGCGGCGTCGGGTGACAGGCCGAGTGCGTAGTCCGCACCGCTCTCCAGAGACTTTCTCACGAAGTCGGAGATCTCTTCGGGCAGAGCCAGCGGAATATCGGTTGGGACCACCAGGATGGGGTGGTGGGGATCAGGCTCGCCTGGGGGCAAGGTGAGCAGGAAGGCCTCCCAGACGTTCTCGTAGAGCGAATTCCTCTGGGGCAGGACGTGGATCGGACAGCCCAGATCGGCCGCAAGCTCGAGGCAACCGGTCAGGGCGAGGGCCTTCTCGAGCCGGGAAGCCTCCCCGACGACCCAGACCTCGCTGATCTCGGGAGTGTGGAGCAGGGTCTCGAGCACGTGAACAAACATGGGCTTGCCGGCCAGCTCCACGAAGGTCTTGCTGGACCCCGCGAGGGCCCGGCTGGCGCCCTTGTCACCGGCGACGAGAACGGCCTGGATCTGCATCCTGGATTCCTCCCGGGGAGCCCCCGCACCCCGAGGACAGAAGCACCCAGATAGGGTACCCCGCGGCCCGCGGCGGGCAATCGACGACCCCGTTGGTAGAGTGGGTTCCGGAGCAAAAAAGTGTCGACGATACGCGGACTTGCCGCATCTCGAGCCGGCAAGCTCCGAGCCTAGCCCTGCGACGCGCGCTGCTTTTGGTGGAGATGAGCGGGATCGAACCGCCGACCTCTGCGTTGCGAACGCAGCGCTCTCCCAGCTGAGCTACATCCCCACTCCGGATCCTCAACTTACCGACGCCCCGCGGCGAACGCCAAGTCGCGACCCGATCTGCCGATAGAAAGCAGGTGAGCGGTCGCGTCATCGGCATCGATCTGGGCACCCTCAACAGCTGTGTGGCGGCGGTGGAGAACGGCCGCGCAGTCATCCTGAGTGAGGATCAGCGGACCACCGTACCGTCGTGCGTGGCCTTCAAAGGAGACAAGGAGCTCGTCGGAGCCGGGGCCAAGCGCTATGCCGTGACAAATCCGGAGAACACGGTGATCGCGGTGAAGCGGGTGCTCGGTCATCCCTTCGACTCGGACGAGGTCCGCGCGGCAGCTGCCGTGGCGCGCTATCCGATCGTTTCGGGTCCTCAGGGAGGCGTCGTGCTCCGGGTTGCCGGGCATGAGCTCACCCCGATCGACGTGTCTGCGCGCGTTCTCGCGGCGGTACGCGAGCTCGCGGAGAAGGCGCTGGGAGAGCCCGCAACCACGGCCGTCATCTCGGTCCCCGCCCACTTCAACGACCTCCAGCGCAAGTCCACGAAGCTGGCCGCAGAACAGGCCGGGATCGATGTCCTCCGACTGATCAACGAGCCCACGGCGGCGGCCTTCGCCTACGGCTACAAGAAGGGCAGGGACTTCATGCTCGCCGTCTACGACCTGGGCGGCGGCACCTTCGACGTCACAGTCATGCGGGCGAGGGGAGACACCTTCGAGGTGCTCGCGACCGACGGGGACTCCTACCTGGGGGGCGAGGATTTCGACAGCGCCATCGCGGAGTGGCTCAAGCAGGAGTTCGAGCGCCAGCACGACTCGCAGATAGACGGCGACGACACGGCGCTCCTGAGACTCAAGGAAGCAGCCGAGAAGGCGAAGGTCGAGCTCGCCGAGGTGGACTCGACACGGATCGAGCTGCCCTACCTGGCACAGCTTCCGGACGGCGGCCACATAGACTTCTCCACCACACTCACGCGGGAGAAGGCCACCGAGCTGGTCCAACCTCTCATCCAGAGGACGCTCGATCTCTGCTCGCGCTGCATCGACGCGGCCGCCGTCGCGCCCTGCGAGCTCGACGATGTCCTGATGGTGGGTGGTCAGAGCCGCATGGCGGCGGTCCAGGAGGGCGTGGCTGACCTGTTCGGCTGCGAGCCTCGGCGCGACATCAACCCGGACGAGGTGGTAGCGCAGGGCGCCGCGCTCTACGCGTATTCGATCACGGCGGACTCGCTGCGCGCCAGCGCCGAGGACGCCGCCGACGACGCGCTCGGCGTGGCCTTGAAGCAGACCGATGTGGCGCGCAAGCTGCTCGACGGCGTGGACGAGCGACTCGACCGCACGCTCGGAGACGAGTCGCTACAGACGCTGCTCGACGAGCTGCTCGAGGCGACGGGTCACGACGACATGGCCGAGCTGACCGCCGACCCGGACGCCGATCTTCCCGAACGGGCGAAGAAGGTGCGGGAAGAGCTGCTCCAGCTCGACTACAAGATGTCGGAGCTCACCGAGAAGGTCGACAGCGACTCGCCCGATGGACTGGAAGCCGCCCTACAGCAGATCTCTGACCAGCTCAGCGCCGCGCACTCCTCTTCGGACCGAGCAGACGGGTTCCTGGACGAAGCCGACCAGCACGCCTCCGCACGCAAGGTCGAGCTACAGGACGTCACCTCACTTCCGCTGGGGATCGGAACCGTCGGCGACGCCCTCTCCATCCTGATCGATCAGAATACTCCCGTGCCGGTAGAGCACCGCCGCATGTTCACGACCAACGAGGACAACCAGGAAGAGGTCGAGATCAACGTCTACCAGGGCCGTTCGCGCGATGCCAGCCAGAACCAGCTGCTCGGCTCGTTCACGCTCTGGGGGATCGGGCGGGCGCCGCGCCTCACGCCCAAGATCGAGGTCGCGTTCGTCGTCGACGAGGACGGGATCCTCTCCGTCAGCGCCAGCGATGCCGCTTCCGGAGCCGAGCAGAGCATACGCGTACGAGATCCGCTCGGCGTGCAGGCGACCCAGTCCCAGCGTCGGTCCAGGTCCAAGTTCTGAGGAGCGCTCTCCCGACGTCAGTCGCCGCTGCGGCGGCCGAGCTCTCCGTGGGGATGCCGGGCGCTGTAGTCCTTGCGCGTGAAACCGCGCAATTGCTGAAGCTCGACGGATAACGCAGCCAGCACGAGAATCTCCGCCAGTACGCTGGCGCGCGGCGCCAGGCCCAGGGGGCCGCCCTCGTCTTCGACGCGCGCCTCCAGGACGTGCGCGGCCGCACGTCCGAGCAACGAATCCGGGCTGCCCGTCACCGCGACCAACTCGACCCCGTAATCGCGCAGGGCCGTCGCCACCCGGAGCAGCTCGGAGGTGGTGCCGCTGTTCGATACCGCAATCACCACATCACCGGGGCGGACCTGACCCAGGCTGCCGTGCATCGCCTCCGTGGCGTGCAGAAAGGTCGCGGGCGTACCCGTGCTCGAGAGCACGGAGGCCGCGTAGTGTGCGACGTGCTCGGGCTTTCCGACACCCGTCACGTGCACGCGTCCACCGCGCTCCTCCGAGCGCAGGATCGCGCGCGCGACCTCGGCTATCGCGGCGCGATCCGCGCCGCGCGCCGCGCGCTCCACCTCGCGAGCTGCAACAGACAGGAAGCGTTCGAGCTCTCGCGAACCGGGCTCGGGAAGTGCGTAATGCGGCTGCGGAAGGCGAAGCGTCGGACCCCCCAGTGACGCGAAGAGCTCGAGAGCGCGAGCCCGGGCGGCTCCCGGAGGCTCCGGAAATGCGCCCATCTGTTCACAGCAGGCCCCACCGCAGGCGTTGCCGAGCCGGGCGGCGCCATCCCACCCGAGTCCGGCGTGCAGCCCCGCGAGAAAGCCCCCGAGGAACGCATCCCCGGCGCCGGTCGTGTCGACCACGTCCACCTTGGCCGCCGGCACGTGAATCGCTTGCGAGTCGGCCCATACCAGTGATCCCGACTCTCCCAGAGTCAGCGCAACGGCGTGCGCGCCGAAGCGGTCAGCGAGGGCGCCGGCCTGCTCGGCGGGCGAGTTGCCCGGTACCAGGCCCTCGAGCGCGGAACACGACGATTTCAGGATATCGGCGGCCGCCAGCGCGGCCAGCAGGTCTCGCTCGCTGCCCAGCGCGGGTACCGCATCTCTCTGCGGCACATCCAGGTCGAGAACCGTGCGGGCGCCGCCCTCGCGTGCGATCTCGAGAACGCGACGCACGGCGGGCAGCGGCAGCTGGGATATCTCGGTCGTGACGACTCGAGCTGCCTCGATCGCGGGTCGGTGAAGCCGCTCGATCTCCTCGGGAAGAATCTCGCCCGTGGCACCGCGCGCCATGTAGATCGCCCGACCGCCGGCCGCGTCCACGTAGACCTGGGCAAACGATGAGGCGCTGCCGCTGAGATCAATGTGATGGTCGATACCCAGGGCGTCCATCCCTGCCCGGAGAAAGCGGCCGTTCTCATCGTCGGCCTGCTTCCCGAACATGCCGACCTCGAGGCCGAGGATCCGTGCCCAGCCCAGGTGGTTGAGGGTCACACCGCCCACAAACCGCTGCGCCATCTCGCCATTGCCCGCACCGTCGAGAAGAACCTTCTCGTCCCGCCCGGCGATGCGTGGCGCGAGGTGGATCCAGTCCACCACCGCGCTGCCGGTCCCCACGACGTCGTACTGCTTGCGACTCATGGCTCGTCCGCGTCTGCCGGCTCGCTCACCCAGCGAGCGGGCAACAGGGCGCGTACCTCCGCCCGCAGCTCCTCGAAGCTGCGATCGAAACGGGCGGCCTGCTCGCCCTCGAGCGCGGGTGTCCCCCTGGCAACGGCATCGCTCGAGATCACTCCGAGCGTGAGGAGACCGCGCTTGAGCGCCGCCAGGCTGCGCTTGCCGCCACCGGGGAAGGTATAGGCGGCCCGATAGCTGGCGAAGATCTGCTTCATCTCGCTCATCAGCTCGGCGTCGCCGGCACTTGCCACCTGCCAGGCCCGCTGCCACTCCCGTGGCCAGAGGTTGGCGGGACCCGCGACCACACCGGTCGGGAGCAGATCGTGCAGGAGGAAGCGGTTCCAGTGCTCGCCGAGCCTCCCCCAGAGGCCGCGCCGCGGGCGCATCATCTCCAGGATGTAGAGGGCGTCACCGACGTAGATTCCGAAATCCCCCAGGTCGCGGAACTGCCGGGCCGCCTTGGTGTAGTGCCCGAGCCTGCGCGGCGGGGCGGATACCTTGATCCCGCGCACGAAGTCCAGCCTGCTCAGACTCTTGACGACCGCGGTTCGCAGGTGCGAGTCCGGACCGACGGCGATGTCGGCGTTGTCGTAGAGGAAGATCGGGAGGCGCGCGTCTCGCTCGTCGAGCAGGTTCGCAACGTCCCGCCGCAGAAACCGCACTGGATCCGCGACATCCGCGATCGCCAGGGGCGCGATCACCCCGGCGTGCGCGCCCACTTCCAGCGCGAGCTCCAGCGTCTCGAGCGTCTCCGCCGCGTTCGGGGCGGTCAAGCCCACCCAGACCTCCACCTCGCGGTGCCCGCGCTGAACGAGGCGCACATTCTGCTTCCTGGCCTCCTCGACGGCGATCCGGATCACCCGGTGGCGTCGCTCTTGATCGAGCCGGTTCCACTCGCCCGTGGTCCCCATCGCGAAGATCACGTCCGCACCACGTCCCGACTGCATCAGGAAGCGAATCAGCCGGCGCTGGTCCGGCTCGATGGGCTCGCCTCCCGGGTCGAGGATCGTCACGCAGGGGATCGAAAGCCCGCGCCTCGGGGAGAAGCCCTCCAACGTCCTCACGGGGAGGAGTGTAAACCTCCGGGGGAGCCCGGGCGACCCGGGACCCCGACCCAAGACGAAGTCCTGGGTGGGCTCTCACCGGTCCTTAGCGGCCTATCGGCCTATCGGCGCGCAGAGGGCGCCTTGCCGCGCGGAGAGCTACTCTCGGGTCGCTCTCCTGAGCCTGGGAGAACGAGCTGGAGCGAAGCGGGCTCGCGGCCGCGAGCGCTCCCCTCCGGCAGACCCGTGCGCCTACGCAGGACGGCGACTCGCCGTCTCAGTCCGCGCTCCCAGCGCGGATCGACGTCGATCCCGCTCGCAAACAGGTGCCGGTAGAGGGGCAATTTTCGTGGCATGGCATCCGCGAGCCAGGCGAGAAAGTGGCGGCGACTGCCCGAGGCGAGGAACAGGGGACCCACGGAGATCCACCTGGCTTCGTAGGCCTTGCTGCGACGGAACAGGAGCTCGAGATCCCGCGTGGCGTCGTTGATCGACGGCAGAATCGGCGAGGCGAGGACACCGACGTCCAGCCCCGCCGCGGCCAGGGACTGAACGGTTCGGAGGCGGCGCTCGGGCGTGGGCGCCCCGGGATCGAGCCTGCGGGCCAGAGTCCGGTAGGGCGTGATCAGCGAGATTCCGATGTGCAGCCGCGAGCGGGCGTGGATGCGCCCCAGTAGCTCGATGTCGCGCGTGATGAGGGCAGATTTGGTCACGATTCCGATGTCGAGACCCCGGTAGCGCGCGAGGACCTCCAGGATCCCGCGCGTGAGCTCGTACCTCGCCTCGGCGGGCTGATAGGGATCGGTGGCTGTCCCTACGGCTATGGGTCTGGCCCGCAGTCTGCGCTCCGTCGCCTCGGAGGCCAGCAACTCTGGCGAGCCCACCTTCACGAACACCTGACGCTCGAAGGCGAGCGGATCGCGCTGGCCCAGGTACTCGTGGGTGTAGCGAGCGTAGCAGTAGCGGCAGCCGAAGGAGCAGCCGCGGTAGGGATTGATGGTCCAGCAGTCCGGCATGCGATCGGTGTTGCAGCGGTTGAGAACGTGCCGAGCTGCGAGTTCCGTGTACTGGACCCCGCCGCGCTCCGCGAGATCACTGCCGATCAGGGCCTGAATGCCGACGGATGGAGCAGGGGGAGCTCCCATAGGCGAGAGTTTCGCTTTAATTTCGCCTGATGTCTAGCGCCCGACTAGTTTCGCATCGCCCTGGGGTCGAGGGCATCCCGGAGGCCGTCGCCGAGCAGGTTGTAGGAGGTGACGGTTACGAAGATGGCGGCACCGGGGAACACGGCGAGCCACCAGGCGAAGGTATTGGCGCGGGACTCGGCCAGAATCGAGCCCCAGGTCACAAGATGTGCGGGCACCCCGATGCCGAGGAATGAGAGCCCCGACTCCGCCAGCACCGCGGTGGCGACCCCGAAGGCCATCGCCACCAGGACCGGCGCGAGTGCATTCGGGAGGATGTGCCTGAGCATGACGCGGCGGTCGCTCGCGCCGAGACTCTTGGCCGCCTCCACGAACTCCTGCTCGCGCACGCGCAGGAACTCGCTGCGGATGAAGCGTGCGATCCCCATCCAGCCGGTCAAGCCGAGGATCACCATGATCAGGTAGATCGACGGCGGGAAGATCGCCGCCACCGTGATCAGCAGGAAAAACGTCGGGATGCCGAGCATCATCTCGAGAAAGCGCGAGACGGCCATGTCCACCCAGCCGCCGTAGTAGCCGGCCAGGGCGCCGAACAGGATCCCGACCAGGGCCTGTATCGCGACCACCACGAGTCCGATCGTGAGCGAGATGCGCGTCCCGTGGATCATGCCGGCGGCCACGTCGCGGCCCAGCCGATCCGTCCCGAACCAGTGCTCGCCCGAGGGCTCCGCGAGCGTCTCGCCACGGAGATCCACCCGGGTAGGGGAGTGGGGGATCGGCGGCCACAGACTTTCATCCGCGCGCTCCTCCAGGCGCTTGAAGTCCGCGTTGGCCAGGGGAGCGGGCCAGCGCCGGATGCCCACGGCCACTCCGTACTCGATGAAGATGGGGAAGTACGCTTCCCCGTCGAGCCGCATGTAGTAGGGCTTGTCGTTCGCGATGAAATCCGCGCCGAGCGCCAGGAAGGCCATCGTGATGACCATCCAGAGGCTGACGATGGCGCTGCGATTGCTCCGCAGCTCGCGCCAGACGCGCGCCCATACACCCAGGGATCGCTCCACCTCGCTCACCCGACGCTCCGTCCAAACCTGATGCGCGGATCGACCAGCACCAGCGCGATATCCGACAGCAGGATCCCGATCAGCGTGAGCGCGGAGCTCACACTCAGCAGAGCCAGGATCACCGGATAGTCCCGGGCCAGGACGGCCTGGTATCCGAGGAAACCGAGTCCGGGCAGCGAGAAGATCGTCTCGATGATCACGGAGCCACCGATCAGCGCGGGCAGAATGCC
>JAUXJB010000133.1 GCA_030624945.1 Deltaproteobacteria bacterium
AGGGAGTTCTGCTCGCAGTTGACGCGGACCTCCACGAGGTCGAGCACGTCGCCCGAGCTGGCGCCCTTCCGCCAGAGCTCGTCGCGCGAGGTGGACCACAGGACCGCGGTTCCGCTGCTCAGCGTTTCCTGCAGCGCGGTCGCGTCCGCGTAGCCGACGAACAGCACCTCGCCGCTGTCCGCGTTCTGCAGGACCACCGGGACCACCGACCGGGAGCCCCGGCCGACGGCCCGCAGCTTCTCGAAGTCGAGCTGCAAGCGGGTTCCCTCTTCGAGTGCATTCATCTCGCCACCTCGCGCATCCACGGCTCCCGAGCCCCTCTCGGAGAACGGGCGGGGAGCTTAGGGGGAGTGCGCCGGAAACCCAAGCCCCGGGGAATGCTAGTCTGCCCGGCTCGCGGGAGGAGGAGAAGCGCGGTGCGAGTGTGGCTGCTGACGCTGGGGATCTGCTCGATCTCGGCCTGCCAGGACCCGGCCCGGGAGGGTCTCGCCGACGCCGGTAGCAGGGCCTACCGGGCCAACTGCATCGCCTGCCACAACTTCGACCCCGAGCGCGACGGGACGCTGGGCCCCGCGATCGCCGGGAGCTCCCGCGAGCTGATCGAGGCGCGCGTCCTGCGCGCCGACTACCCGCCCGGGTACACGCCCAAGCGGGACACGCGGCTGATGCCCGCGCAGCCCTACCTCAGGGGAGAGGTGGAGTCGCTCGCAGCCTACCTGGCTCTCCCGTGACTTGCGGGTCCCGGTGCGCGGGCGGCCGCGCACCACCCGCCTTCTCTCAGGCCTACGGCCTTCGCTACGCGCGGCGCTACCGCGCCGCTTGCACTGCGGATCCTGGTCGGCCTACAGCAGCGGTGATGCGACCGCGAACAGCACCGCGGTCAGGATGAATCCGGACCAGATGGTGCCCGAGACGCTGGCCAGGGGTTTCTGGCTGGCGGCGGTCCCGTAGAAAGCGTTGAGCTCCACCAGGAGGGTTACCACCAGCATGATCAGCAAGTAGGTTCCGTAGCTTGGCGACTCGTGGCTCACCAGCGTGAGGTGCCGCGCGGATCCCATGAAGAACAGCATGGGGATCGAGAACAGCGTATTCGTGCGCGAGGCGCGCCCGGCGATCGGGGCGCGCGCCGCGGCGGCCGCGTCGGCCTCGCCGCCGGCTGCGGTCGCGTTGGCGTTGGCGATCAGTCCGCGTTGGATCGGCCAGATCACGAACCACACGTTGAACCACATCAGGCTGCCCATGAGGCCACCGGTCAGGATCAGCGTGTAGTAGGCCATGTTCGCGGTGCCGGTCACCATGTGTGTGATGACGATGGTCCAGCCGCTCAGGAACGTGAACATCGCGCCCCAGCGGAACCACCAGAGGGCGTTGGGCACCAGGCCGCGCATCATCGCGCTGCGCGCCTCTCCTCCCAGGTCCGTCGCGAGGAATGGCGTCTGAATGAAGTTGAAGTAGTAAAGAACGCCGATCCAGGTAATGCCCGCCAGAAAGTGGATCCACCGGAGACTGAACAGCCATCCTTCCTGATTTAGAAGCTCCATTCGGTCGGTTCCCCCGCGTAGAGAAGGTGAAATGCAATGTCGAGCGAGCGCCCTGCGCACTCGTGGCGAGTATTCGACCCGAAGCTCCAAGGCCTTGTCAAACTTTAATGCACTCCCAACCGAGGGGCTTAAGCAACAACTCGCTTATCTTTCAGCGCGGGTAGATGTCGACCGCGCCGCCGTCCACGCTGGCCCAGACGCGCAGTCCCGGTCGCAATCCCTGCCGTGAGACCGCCTCGCTCGAAACCTCCGCGCACAGCCGTGGGCGGGTCGCCAAGCGCACGAGCGTGTGGCTGGCGGCGAGCTCGATACTCTCGATCTCGCCGGCCAGCAGCCCGCGCTGGTGGTGCTGTGGCGGCTCCGTGGAGAGCTCCACCGCGTTTGGCGCCACGGTCGCGAGCACGGCGTCACCCTCGACCATGGTTGCCTCAGGAAGGGGCAGCTCGAGGTCCTCCGCGAACAGGCACGGTGTCCCGTGCTTCCGCCGGAGCTCTCCACGGAGCAGGGAAACACCGGTGAGGCTCGCGACGTAAGGGGTGCGCGGACGTCGGCGAACCTCGTCGGCGGGTCCCGACTGCAGGATCCGCCCCTCCTCCAGAATGACCAGGCGGTCGGCCAGGAGGAGCGCTTCCAGGGGATCGTGGGTGATCACCAGGCGGATCCCGTCGAACGCCTGAAGCATCTGCTGCAGGAGGCTGCGCGTTCGGGGTCGCGCCTCGAGGTCGAGCGCCGAGAGCGGCTCGTCGAGCAGCAGGGCTCGCGGCTCGACCGCCAGCGCGCGCGCCAGCGCCACACGCTGCGCCTCGCCGCCCGAGAGTGCGGGCGGCTTGCGATCCGCGAGCCGTTCCAGGTCCAGCCGCGCGAGCAGCGGCTCCGCCCGGCTGCGCGCCTCGCTCCTGGACATGCCTCGCGCCCGTGGTCCGAACGCGACGTTGTCGAGCACCGAGAGATGGGGAAACAGCCAGAGTCCCTGGAACATGACTCCGAAGGGCCGCAGCTGCGGGGGCAGGCGCACTCCTGCGCGGGGGCTCTCGATGGTCTGCTGGTCGAGTACGATCTCGCCGGATTCGATTTCGAGCAGCCCGGCCAGCGCCTCGACCAGCGTCGATTTTCCCGAGCCGTTCGGACCCAGGAGGCAGATGGTCTCTCCGGCCCTGGCCGACAGCTCGACGTCGAGCTCGAACGACCCCCGCGAGAGCTGAACGCGCGCGTGCAGGCTCACGGAGCCGGCCTGTGTCCGCGCAAGGAGGCCAGCACGAGCACGGACACGACGAGCAGCAACGCTCCCAGCAGCAGTGCGGCCTCGGGGCGGCTCTGCAGAAGCTGGTAGATCGCGAGCGGCAGGGTCTGCGTTCGACCTTCCAGGTTGCCGGCGAAGGTGATGGTCGCACCGAACTCCCCGAGGGCGCGAGCCCAGCAGAGGGCCAGCCCCGCCAGCAGGGCGGGGCGGATCGAGGGCATCAGGACCGTCCAGAACGAGTGCCAGGGAGACGCTCCCAGACTTGCAGCCACCTGCTCGAGGCGGACCTCCGCCTGCAGAAGTGCGCTCTCGAGACTCGTGATGAGCAGCGGCGCCGAGACGAATGTCGCCGCCAGAACCGCTGCCAGGGTGGTGAACGGGAGGCGGATCCCGACGGCGTCGAGCGAAGCGCCCAGCAGTCCGTAGCGGCCGAACGCCGCCAGAAGCGCGACGCCCGCGACGACGGGCGGCAACACCAGCGGCAAGGTCAACAGGGTTCGCAGCCAGCGCTTTCCCGGAATGCTCACGCGGGCCAGCAGCCAGGCGAGCGGGAATCCCAGCAGCAACGACAGCAGGGTGGCTGCCCCCGACACCGCAAACGACAATCCGATCGCGGAGCGGACCGAGGGCATCTGCAGCAGCTCCAGTGTGGACGCCCAGGGCGCGCGGATCGAGAGCCCGGCGAGTGGGACCAACGTGAGGGCCAGGCCGAGCGCGGCGGCGGCATAGAGTCCCAGGAGCTGTAGCCAGCGCAAGCTCACGGCGTGCCGAAGCCCGCGCGGGTCAGGATCTGGCGCGCCCGGGGACCGTCGAGGAAGTCGAGGAAGGCCACCGCCCCGTCGGGTTGCGCGGCCTCGCGCACCAAACCCGCCCCGTAGCCCGCGAGGACGCGTACGCCGGGCGGCAGCTCCACCAGCTCGAGATCGGGATCGTCCGGCCGCACGTCCGTCGCGTAGACCATGCCCAGGTCGGCGCCGGCCAAACGCAGCTTGGCGGTCACCCCTCGCACGTCCAGCTCGTACGAGACCACGCGCGCCTCGGCGGCTTCGCGCAGGCCCAGGGCGTCGAGCGCGCGACGCGCGTACGCCCCTGCCGGTACCTCGGGGCTCGCCAGCACCAGCTGCCAATCGGAGCCCGCGAGGTCCATGGGATCTCTTCGCTGGGCGCCCGCGGGCCCCCGCCGCAGCACCCAGACGATCCTGCTCGTCGCGAATTGACGCGGCCGGGCCACCAGATCCCGCTCGACGAGGTCCGCCAGGATCTCGGGATCGGCCACTGCCACGACATCCGCTCGAACGCCCTCGCGAAGCTGGGTCGCGAGCGTCTGCGATCCCGCGAAGCTGAGCCGTACCGGGCGTTCCCGCTCGGACTCGTAGGCGGTGCCGATCTCGCGGAAGACCTCCGTGAGCGAGGCCGCCGCGAGTACCACGATGGCGGGCTTGCGCGACCCGCTGGAGGCCTGGCAGCCGGTGGGCAACGGCAGCGTCGCGAGCGCCGCTGCCAGCAGCGTGGCCGCCTTCCCCGCCGCTCTGTCCGGCTGCCGCATCTTGATGGGATCCTAACCTAGAGATAGGATACAAGCATGTTGCGCAACGCGCTGCGGGAGCGCCGCGCGGCGGCCCGTCTGACCCAGGCCGAGCTCGCCCGCGAGGCGGGCATCAGTCGGCCCCAGGTCGCGGCCATCGAGGCCGGACGGCACACCCCGAGCGTGACGGCCGGCCTGGCTCTGGCGCGGGTGCTGGGCGTTCCGCTAGAGGAGCTCTTCCCCAGCGAGCCCTCCGCTGCCGTGCCCGTGGTGGAGTCGGCTCCGGAGGGCGCGCCGCTCGTGCTCGGCCGCGTAGGGGATCGCCTGGTGTATTCGGCGCTGCCCGATCGCGGCGCGGGAACCGAGCTGTTCCGGGCCGCCGACGGCATACTGCGCGGCGGGAGCGTGCGGGTCCTGCCCGGCTGCGAGACGCGCGGGGTCGTGGTGGCGGGCTGCGATCCGTCGCTGGGGCTGATGGCGGATCTGCTGCCCATGCGGGGCTACCGGGCCGTTCCCGTGCACGCCACGACACGGGACGCGCGGCGGGCGCTCGCGCAGGGCCGCTGTCACGCCGCACTCGTCCACGGACGTTCGCGAGATCTGCGGCGCCCGGCAAGCGGGGTGGTGCGCTACGGGCTCGGCCGCTGGCGGGTCGGCATCGCCCACCGCGCCGCCCGCGACGTGAGTCTCCTCGCCCTGGCCGAGGGATCGCTGCGCTTTGCTCAGCGCGTTCCGGGTGCGGCTGCCCAGAGGGCATTGATGCGAGCCCTGCGGCGGGAATCCCCGACTCCGCAGCCGAGTGGCCCGATCGCCTCGAGCCATCTGGACGCCGCCCGTCGCGTCTCGCTGGGCGACGTGGACGGGGCCATCACGATCGAGCCGTGCGCGCGAGCGTACGATCTGGCCTTCGATCCGCTCGAGGAGCACCGCGTGGAGCTCTGGATCGGCGAGGGCTTCGCGGGAGATCCCGGCGTGCAGGCCCTCGGGG
>JAUXJB010000165.1 GCA_030624945.1 Deltaproteobacteria bacterium
GGCGCAGCTCGGCGCGCTGCGCGCCTGCTGGGGAAAGAAGACGAGGCTCGAGCACTTCGTCGTGACCACCGAGCCCCAGAGCGAGCTGAGTGCGTACGCGGAAAAAGTGGGCATCCCGCACGTTCTCCGCTTTCCCGAACACGTGTGCGGGCGCTTCTCGGTATTCACGGCCAGCGGCCTGCTCGTGCCGGCACTGTGCGGTGTACCCATCGGCCGGATTCTCGGGGGTGCTCGGGCCATGGAGGCCCGCTGTCGTCAGGATCCCCTCGTCGGCCCCGCCGGCAGGCTCGCGGCAATTCACTTCACGCACGATCGCAGTCACGGGCGCGCCATCCACGTCGAAATGATCTACGCCGATGCGCTGCTCCCGCTGGGCGAGTGGTTCCGACAGCTCTGGGCGGAGAGCCTCGGAAAGGACGGTCGCGGCCCGACGCCCGTGACCGCGCGCGGAGCCACCGACCAGCACTCGCAGATCCAGCTCTACGTCGACGGCCCCGACGACAAGCTCTACACACTCGTGCGTGTCGATCGCCTGCGCGCGCGGCGTGCGATCTCGCGCCACGCGGAGCCGCCCTTGATCCGCGGGCGCGATCTCGGGGAGATCTTCGCCGCCGAGGCCGAGGGCACACGCGAAGCGTTGCTGGAGGCCGGCCGGCCGCTGGTCGAGCTGCGCCTGCCGAGCATCGGCGCGGCGCAGATCGGCGAGCTGCTGATGCTGCAGCAGTACCAGACCGCCCTCGCGGGAGCGCTCTACGGCGTCAACCCCTTCGAGCAGCCCGGTGTCGAGGCCGGAAAACGAGCAACCCTCCGCGTCCTCGAGCGGAACCGCCGCAAGAGGGCACGTCGCTAGTTCCGGAAATCCTGCGGCTTGATCGAGTTTCGCCGCATCACGTCGTAGAAGTCCTTGCGGTCCTTCTTCGCGATGCGAGCGGCGCGGCTGATGTTCCCCTTGCAGAGCTGCAGGATGCGGGTCACGTACTCCCGTTCGAAGGCGCGCTTGGCATCGCGGAACGAGGGGATCTCGTCGGTCGACTCGCCGCCCAGCAGGAGATCCTCGGCACCCACTTCTTCGCCACGGGCCAGACGCAGGGCCGAGCGGATCTGCTCGCGCAGCTCGCGCTCGTTCCCGGGCCAGTCGTGCTCGCGCAGCCTCTCCAGGGCCTCTCGCGTAAAGCCCGTCACGGAGCACGCGCGACCGAGCTCCTGCTCGATCTCCTCGCGCGCCGCAGCCAGCGCATGGGCCGCCAGCGGCAGGATGTCCTCACGGCGGTCGCGCAGCGCATCGATCTCGATGTTGAGTACCAGGCGCCGGCTCAGCTCGGGCGCAACGCGTCCGCTCGAGGTGAGCCCTTCCAGGGTCTCCGTGCTGGAGGCGATCAGCCGACAGTCGAGCGGCAGGCTCTCCCCGCTGCCGAGACGCCGGAAGCGTCCCTCCTCGAGCGCCACCGCCAGGATCTGCTGGAGGTCCTTCGGCACCGACTCGATGTGCTCCAGAAGCACGGTGCCCCCGCCGACCCGAGACAAGGCGCCATCCGCCACCGTCGGCAACGAGGCAATCGCTCCCGCCTCGCTGCCGAACAGCTCGCGTCCCAGCAGGGTCTCCGGAACGAGCGATGCGTCGAGCGCGAAGAAGCTGCCGGTCGTCCATTCGCTGGCCGCGTGGATCAGGCGCCCGACGAGCTCCTTGTCGACACCTTCCTCCGCCGTAATCAGCACGGGGAATCGCCCTCGGCCCGCGACGGCAATCTGCTCCCGCGTACGCTGGACGGAGCGGCTGGCTCCGACGAGCCTATCTGCCGGAGGCCGGCTGCTCTCCTCCCCTGGAGTCCGCCCCCCCTCTTGCGTGGTTTCAGGCGCGCCCACTCCGCTCGTCATACCTTTCCCCCCATAGCTGCAAGAAAATTGACCCAGGGCCCCTGGCTGCCAACGAACTGTTCGGGTATCTCCGGGATGGGATGCCCCCAGGGCATGGTACCTTCTCGCAACACTATCGTACCGCGTTCGGCGGCCCGGCAGGGAGAAAAAGGTGTCGGAGATCCGCGTTCTCGCCGACGATCTCGTCAACCAGATAGCCGCCGGGGAGGTCGTCGAGCGGCCCGCCTCGGTCGTCAAGGAGCTCGTCGAGAACGCCCTGGACGCCGAGGCCACGCGCATTCAGGTGGCGATCGCGGAAGGCGGAATGCGCTGGATCTCGGTCGGCGACGACGGCATCGGGATGACCCGGCAGGCTGCCGAGCTCGCGTTCCGGCGGCACGCCACCAGCAAGATTCGCAGCGCTGAAGACCTGGCCCGCGTCGGGACCCTCGGCTTTCGCGGCGAGGCGCTGCCCAGCATCGCCGGCGTGGCACGGGTCCGGATGCGCACCCGATCCGCCTCCACGGACGTGGGCGTCGAGCTGGTAGGGGAGGGGACGGGAATCGAGCGGGTCCGCGACGTGGCGTGTCCCCTCGGAACACTTGTCGAGGTGAGCGATCTCTTCGGTCGCATCCCTGCCCGCCGAAAGTTTCTGAAGACGCCCGTCACCGAGGGATCCCACATCGTGCGCTGGCTAGAGCGTATCGTGCTGACCCGGCCCGACGTCCGCTTCGAGCTCGAGCGGGACGGCAGACGCACCCTGTTCCTGCCGCCCACCGCCGATCCCCGCGAGCGCGCGCTGGCCGTGCTGCCCCACAGCATCGCGGGGCGGCTGCTCGAGGTCGAGGGCCGGATACCCTCTGCAAGGGTCTTCGGCTTCGCCACGCCGACCGACGTCTCGCGCGGAACCACGAGCGACATACACGTGTTCGTGAACGCGCGGCCTGTGCGCGACCGCTTGCTGCTGCAGGCGGTGCGAGCTGCCTACCGCGATGCCCTCCCGCCCGGTCGTCATCCGGTGGTCGTGCTCTTCCTGGACGTCGATCCGGGCGACGTCGATGTGAACGTCCACCCCGCCAAGTGGGAGGTGCGCTTTCGCGACCCTCGCGCCATCAGCGATCTCGTACGCCGCAGTCTCGCCTCCGCCCTCGGACCCCGCCAGCACGTCGATCCCGGGACCACGGCTGCCTACTTGCAGCAGACCGCGGGACGGACACCGCGGGTGGGGGAGGGGCCCGCGCCGGGCGACTTCGCGCTCGCACCTCCGCTCTGGAGCCCCACGGCTCCACCCGCGGGGGCAGCGCCGTTCTCGTTCGCAGCGCTGCGCTACCTGGGACAGGCGTTGGGGACCTTCCTCGTGCTCGAGGCCCCCAACCAGCTCGTCCTGCTCGACCAGCATGCGGCGCACGAGCGCGTGCTCTTCGAGCGCATGCGGCAGACCCTTCTTGACGGCAAGCTGGAGCGGCAGAGATTGCTCACGCCCATCTGGCTCGAGCTACCGCGCAGCGCGGCAGACGCGCTGTTCCAGAACCTCGAACGGCTGGATCGGGCCGGCTTCGAGGTCGAAGTGGGCGATAGCTCCCTGCGTGGCGGGGTGCGCGTGGGCATCCGCGCGGTACCCGCAGCCCTGGCTGCCGGCCCGCGAACGGATTGGCCGACCTTGCTGGAGGAGACGGCGACGGGGCTGAGGGATCCCGAGGCCCGCGGTAGCCGGGACGGGCTCGAGGGCGCGCTGCACGGGATCCTCGCCACCGCCGCCTGCCACGCGGCCGCCCGCAAGGGCGATCGGTTCGAGCCCCCCGAAGTACGCGCCCTGCTGGAGGCCCTGGACGAGACCGTCTGGTTTCCGAACTGCCCGCACGGGAGACCGATCCTGAGCGCGCTCGACGAGGCCGAGCTCGGGCGCCGCTTCCTCAGGCGCTGAGGTGGCCGCGCTTCCCCGCGTGCTCGCGATCGTAGGCCCGACGGGCACGGGCAAGACCGAGCTCGCCTGCGAACTCGCGCGCCGCACCGGTGCGGAGATCATCGGCTGCGATTCGATGCAGGTCTATCGCGGGATGGACATCGGAACCGCCAAGCCCTCCCCGGAGCTGCGCGCGCAGATCCCGCACCACGGAATCGATCTCGTCGCCCCCGACGAGCCGATGTCGGCGGGGCGATTTGCGGAGTACGCGCGCAAGGCGGCTCTCGAGATCCTGCAGCGCGGGCGGCCGGTGATCCTTTGCGGTGGCAGCGGGCTCTACGCGCGCGCCTTCGTCGGGGGCCTGATCTCGTCGGTCGAGGCGGACCCGCTCTTACGAGCCGAGCTGGAGGCGAGGTCGACGGAGTCCCTGCTGACGGAGCTGCGGCGGAGCGATCCGGAGAGCGCCCGGCGCATCCCCCCGCGCGATCGCGTCCGCATCGTGCGCGCCCTCGAGATCGCTCTCCTGATCGGAAGGCCGGCGTCTGTCATCCGCTCGCAGCACGGCTTCGAGGATCGGCCTTTCGACGTTCGCTGGCTGGGGATCGCCGTCGAGCGGGATGCGCTCGTGCTCCGGCTACGTCGCCGCGTGGATCGGATGTTCGCCGA
>JAUXJB010000277.1 GCA_030624945.1 Deltaproteobacteria bacterium
ACGAATCCCGGCGGACTCCGATCCGCGACAGTCGGGCGCCGTCCGGTCCCAGACCGAGCTCGTTTCGGAACTGGTCCCCCGTTGCGATAAGACGGCCGTTGAGCCAGACCGCCCAGCAGTGGCGAGCATCGAGGAGCAGCCGATCCAGGGGACCGCTAAAGGTGCCTCGATACCACACGAACCCGTAGTGGAGGCCGATCGCGTCCATGTCAATCTGGCACCGCTTGACGGCCTCGTCGGCAATCTCGTCCCAGTCCGCGTCGTCGTAAGCGGGGTCGATCTGCGGACTCGCGCCACCAAAGGTCCAGCGCTCGAGCCGCGGAAGCGGGGGAGGCGGCTCCGCTGGCGGCGGGCCCCCCTCGGGCAGCGCCGGACTCACGCCCGCGAGCGAGCCGTCTTCGTCGTAAACACGTATCTGTGTCTCCCACGCGGCCAGCGTGCTCCGCTCGGCCTCGGGCGTGGGGACGACCTTGGGTCTAGCGCTCGCGTTGCGCAGAAACACGAAGCGACGTCGCAGACCCGTGCGCGTGAGCAGGTGCTCGGGACACCAAGGCGAGTGCGGCTTCGTCCGCTCCGTCTGCACCAGGTCCTCTTCGTATCGCTCGAGGAACTCGTTCAATCGGACCAGGGCTTGGTAGGCGGGGCCGATGCCTCCGGACTCGCCGATAGGCGCCCCGCAGTCGTAGGAGCTGTAGACATCGGGACTTCCCATGTAGCCCCAGGTGATGCCGCCGCAGAGCATGCTGTAATTCCAGAGCGTGGCGCGCTCCGCGAGCGCGGCTTTGGTGACGTTCTCGACGACTTCCGCGCCCAGGCGCTCCCGGATCGTCTCGTAACCGACCCCGCCCCACCGATCGAATGCGCCGGCCTGCAGCTCCGCATAGTACTGCGGGTTGTCTTCTCGGTGCGCCTCCAACGCACTTTCATCGAAGAGAAACCCATCGAAGCACCGCGGATCATCTCGCCAGTCGACTTCAAACGAGGTGACGGGATGACGGTCGAGCGAGAGCAGGTCCGCGTCCATCTGGCGCCGCCACACGGCCGAAGCGTCGTTGTGCGAGATCGGCACCTCGACGCCGAGCTGCCGCAGGCTCTTGTAGAGCTCCCGCATGTACCGGCTCGTCTGGCCGCGCCCACGCTCCCTCCCGGCTAGCGCGTCGTCCGTCTCGCGGCGCGCTTGCCGGACCCGCAACAGACGCAGGGCACCGCCGGCTCCGAACCAGCGGACCAGGAGATCGGCGAGATCACCCGAGAATCGGGAGTACGGACCCGGCACGGCGTACTCGTTCTCCATCTGCACCAGCAGGAGCTTCGGGTGCTTCGCGAAGCGCGGCACGATCTCCGTGAACCACTCGCGCGCTGCCGCGACGAACTCTCGCGAGTAAGTAAATCCCTCGGTCGTCCGGCAGCGCAGCACCATGGACGAGTCCCTGAGCAGCCAGGCCGGGAGACCGCCCATGTCGAGCTCCGCGCACACGTAGGGTCCGGGGCGCGCGATCAGGAAGAGGCCGGCTTCTTCAATCATCTCATGCAGACGGTCGACGTTACGAATATCGGTGAAGTCGAACTCCCCGGGGCCCCGGGAGTGATAGCTCCACGGATAGGTGAGCGTTACGGCGTTGAGACCCGCGCTGCGGAATTGCTCCAGACGATCGCGCCACAGGCGCTCCGCAGGCAGACGGAAATAGTGCAGCGAGCCGGAGCGGATCAGCCTGCGCTGGCCATCAATCAGGAGACTGTGGCGGTCGATCTCGACCTTCACCTGAATCCCCAGACGTTATTCGTTTGCGGCCAGCCAGCGTTCCGCATCGAGGGCCGCCATGCACCCGGTACCTGCGGCGGTCACCGCTTGGCGGTAGACGGAATCCATCACGTCACCGCATGCGAACACGCCCTCGACGTTCGTGCGCGTCGAGCCGGGGGCCACGCGAACATATCCGGTCTCATCGAGCTCGATCGCACCCTTGAACAGCTCGGAGTTGGGTGCGTGACCGATCGCGATGAAGAGCGCCTCGACATCGAGCGTGCTCTTCTTGCCGGTCTTGACGTTTGCAATGCGCACACCTGCCACACCATTGTCGTCCCCCAGCACCTCATCGACAACGCTGTCCCACACGAACTGGATCTTCTCGTTCTTGCGAACACGCTCCCGCATGATCCTGCTGGCGCGAAGCTCGTCGCGTCGATGGATGATGTGCACTGTCGTCGCAAAGCGGGTGAGGAAGAGCGCCTCCTCCAT
>JAUXJB010000141.1 GCA_030624945.1 Deltaproteobacteria bacterium
CGTCCCTCCTGCCGACGCCCGGGCCTTGTACGCTGGAGACATGGCCACGGAGGCGAAGTTCGAGTGCAAGTGCTGCCGGTACTACACGCTGCCGGAGCAGTCACCGGCGGTAGCGACAGCCAGGGTCTCTGCGCCTGGATCGATACTAGAGTCGAATGACATCGTGACTAAGGAGATGGAAGATGGGAGATAAGGGAAAGAAAGACAAGGGCAAGAAAGAGACACAGAAGAAGGCGAAGTTGACGCTTAGGGAGAAACGGAAACGGAAGAAGGAAAAGAGCAACGGGAGAGGATCGCAAACGGAGGCATAGGCCGAGTGAGCCGGGTTGAGGAGGCACGCTGTCTCTCCTGGTCCTGCGGCCCTCCGCGCCGCTGCGGCGGACCCATGACCCGGGTCAGACCGCGGCGCGGGAGCGCTGCGAGAGCCGGTCGTCGAGCAACTCCTCCAGCACCTCGAAGGAGAAGTAGCGGCGCCCGAGTGTGAAGTTGTGCTCGGCGGTCTCGCGCCTCGCCTTCGGATCCGAGAGAATCGATCGGATTGTGTCGACGGCGTCGTCGGTCAACACGTTGTCCTCGATCTGGACCGTCCGGAACCCCTTCGACCCGATGTCCGGCCAGTAGACCGGCTTGTAGTTGTTCAGAAAGATCGGTCGGCGCGCGAGCAGCGCTTCGACGAACGCGTTCCCGAACCCCTCGTAGCGGCTGAAGTAGGTGCACGCCGTCGCGTGAGCATAGGCGTCCTCGAGGCTGAAGACGGGGCGTCCGGCGGCGTCGCTGCCCCGCACGGCGTCGAAGCGCTCACCGGCGAAGAGCACCGCGTCGCCGAGGCCGAGGTCGGCGACCTGCGCCCGCAGCTCATCGGTGTACTCCTCGTTCCAGTCGTCGCGCGACGTCCCGGTGATGACCAGTCGGACAGACGGATCCTCGAGGCGGTGCACCAGTTCGATGGCGGTCTCGATCCCCTTGCGGCGCACGATCCGCGTGATCTGGAAGAGGAGCGTATCGTCGCGCCCGCACCCGAGCGCCTCGGGTAGCGCGCGGTTGAAGAGGTCCCGGCGTGCGAAGGCGTGCTCGAAGTCCATCACGTTCGGGATCACGACCGGCTCGATGCCCATCTCCCGCTTGAGGGAGTCGCGGCAGTAGGTATTGATCACCGCGTGGCGCAGATTGGGCAGGTGGGGCGGGAAGCACTCCTCGATGATGGCACGCACCACGGGGTAACGCGTCGCGTAGCGGTCGCCGCGCTCCCAGTGGAAGTCATGGTCGTGCGCGAGAGCGGCCATCCCGGTCCGCTCCAGCACGCGGCGCAGGGCCATGCCCATCGTGAGATGGCAGGGCAGCGTCGTGTTGTTCTGCGTGATCAGGAACTCGATGCGCTGCTCGACGAGCCAGAGCTGGATCCCGCGCTCGATCACCGCCGCCCCGCGTTCGAGCCGCTCCGCCAGCTCGGCCTCATCGACCTCCTGGAAGAAGAAGGCGTCGTCCTGGTCGCGGATGCACTCGGGGTGGGAGAACGCCATCTCGGGCAGCACCGACGCGTTGCGGATCGAGGCCTCGAGCTCGCCCGTGAGGACGTGGACCTCGTGGCCCATCCGCTCGAGGACGGCGATCCACTTCTCGGTCTCGAGGGCAACGCCGTCGATCCCGCCGATTCTGCCGATGGCGATTCCGATTCTCATGGTGCAGGCACGCTGCCCCGGGGGGCAAGCACAGATGGGATGATCGGCAGATCTTTCGCCCTGAATGAATGCCGGGCCGTTCGCCGAAACGACCGTCAGGAGGGCCGCGCATCCGCAAGGGCGCTGAAGTGCTCGCGGAAACGCCCGAATTGCCGGATCTTGTCGAAATCGCGCTCCATCAGGGCGCGTCCGGCGGCGGCCATCCGCTTGTACGCCTCCCGGTCGGCCCAGATTCGCTCGATCGCGCCTCCGAGCGCCTCGACGTCGCCCGGCTCGACCAGCAGCCCCGTCTCGCCCTCGTGCACCACCTCCGGCGTACCGGCCAGCCGCGTCGAGACGACGGGCGTGCTCATCGCCATCGACTCGAGCAGGACGTTCGGCAGTCCTTCCTTGCGCACGCTCGAGAGCACGGTGACGTCGATCGCCTCGAAGGCATACTCCGGCTGGCTCGTGAAGGGGAAAAAAGTCACGTTGCCCAAGAGATCCCACTCGGCGACCTTGCCCCTGAGCATCTCCTCGTCGGGCCCGTCCCCCACCAGCATCAGGTGCACGCCCGGGAGTTTCCTGCGGACGGAAACGACCGCCTCCAGCAGCAGCACTTGCGCCTTGCGCTCCTCGAAGGAGCCGAGGCAACCCAGCACCGGCCCCGCGCCTTCCGGGAGCGGGTAGCGTCTGCGCGCTTCCGCCTGGCGCGCCGGGTCGGACCGGAAGCGTCCCAGCTCCGTGCCCTGGTAGATCAGGTGGACGTGGTCGGCCGGCACGCCGTAGTCCGACACTAGGTAGTCGCGCGTGAAGCCGGTGATGGCGACGACGTCGTAGAAAATGTCCCGCTCGGGCTCGTAGAAGCGCTTTTCGTAGCCGGGGACGATCGTTCCGGTCTTGGGGACGAGCACGGTGCGCAGGCCGGCGTTCGCGATGCAGTCCGCGGCGAACATCGAGCAGTGGAACGCCTCGCGCGCGGGATGTACTGTGCAGACGGCGACGTCGGCGTCCGCGAGCGCGGCGGTCCAGAGGCGCCTTCCCTCCTCGTCGCGCCGGGCGATGGCCTTCCAATCGTACGTGACGACGCGCGCGTCGGTCTTGCGCCCGTCCTCGGCGTTGAATCCGGTTGCGGAGGTCAGCAGGGTCACCTCGACGCCGGCCGCCAGGAAGTCGCGGATCGCCTCCGACACCCAGATCTGGGTGCCCCCGCGAAGGTCGGTGTCCTCGATGAAGCAGACGCGCATGCCGGGCTACTCCCTGTCCCCGGCGCGCCCCGCGAGGATATCGAGCCCCACCTGAAACGAGTGTGTCAGGGCGGGCATGCTGTAGCGCGCCGCAACGGCGCGGCGATTGTGGTGGCGGAGTTTCGACGAGACCGACGGCCGAAACACGAGGTCCGTGATCTCCTGCAGGAGCTCGGTCCCGAAGCGGCCGTCAGGGAAGTGGGAATACTGGATGCGGCTGCTGTTCTTCAAGTTGCGGCCGGTAATCGCGTCGAAGACCTCCCGCGGATGATACTGGGAACAGACCAGCGGAAGACCCGCGGCGGCGGCCTCCAGGATCGGCAGGCCGCGTCCCTCCGTCTCACTGGGAAGCATCACGAGATCGGCGACGTGGTAGAGGTCGGCCATGCTCAGCTGATCGGGGCCACGCGCATGGAGGGTCGATTTCCCGAGCTTGCCCGCGGAGAGCAGAAGGTAGATACGACGACCGATGTCGTGGGGCGCACCGCTCAAGACGCGCCTGAAGCCAGTCACGACGTCGCGCAGGTCCTCCTCGTGCTCGGCCGGCACCGGGCCGGTCACGTGAAGGGTGAGAGTCAACTCAGGATTCTCCTCGAACATCGATCGGAAGGGCGCGTACTGCAAGAGCGTCCCGATCAGCTCCCAGTCGCGCGGGATCCGCTTGCGCGGCACGACGCGCGTGGGTTGCAGGAACCAGAGCGCGTGCGGGTCGGTGAGATCGAAGGATAGACCGGTCTCGGCGCCGCAGACGACGGGTTGCTGCTCCTTCATCCATTCGGGGATGCGTGCCTCGAAGCCCTCGATCAACTCGACAGGGACTGTCTCTTCGCCGTTCGCAAGGATATGTCGGAGCTGACGACGCAGCTCCGCCTTGCGCTCGGGGGTGATCGGCACGAAGAACTCGTCGTCAACGTAGGTGCCGATTTCCATGATCCGAGAGAGCGCGGTGTCCGAACGCCGGATCAACTCGTCCCGCTGGAGCGCGTTGATCACGAGGGTCAGCCAGCGCGAGCCGTTCCACGGATGGATGCGCTCGATGAAGTGGAAAAAGCTGTCGTTGGTGCAGTTCCGGAAGAAGTGGTCGCGGGCGCCGGGAGACTCGCCGCGCTCCCGTTCGGAAGAGGGCTTGCCCGACTCCCAGTAGAAGTCGTGGCAGGAGTTGAGGACAGAGATGCCCAGTATCTCGGACGCCAGCACCGCGGCGAGGGCGAGGGCCGGGTTGCCGGGGTTGGAGTTCACGCCGACCGTGATCAGCAGGCCGACGCGGTTCTCCACGAGGTAGCCGGCCAGCTCGCGCGCGAACCCGACGGCCTGCCGCCAGATCTCGCGCGCGATCTCGCGAGACTCCGCGCTGCCCGACGGCATTTCGGCCCGGAACATGCGGTCGAACCAGATTCCGCCATCCCACTTGGACCAGCCGTTTGCCTGGTCGATCCGTTTTCTGTGCCAGCGCTTCGCGAGGACCTCGTCCGCCGAGATGAAGTCACCCCCGATGCAGTGGATGACGGCTTCGATCCCGCGGTCGCGAAGCTCCTGCTCAAGACAGGAGGCGTACTTCGCGATCTCGATGCTGACGCCGTCGATGCCGTAGCCGAAGGTGAGGAACGCGATCCCGCCGGCGAGCCGCTGCGTGAAGCCTTCGTCCGGAGCCGCGTCCGTCTTCGTCGGGAACTCGTCCAAGACGCCGTGGATGTCCGCCCATGACTCCACCCTCCGGTCCGCAAGGTCGTCCAGGCTGAAGGCGCTCCGTTCCATGGGCTCCCCGGGATCCCGATCGATCCCACGCGTGCTGCGAACGCGACGCGACACCAGGGCATGCTACTGGAACCCGAGGTCAGCGAACCGGGACCGGGGCATGCGCGACTTCTGGGGAACCCCAGAGGCCGCGGGTTCGAGGCGAGCCCAAATTCAGTTCGTCCGCGCGTGGGCTGGTTGCCCTACACGAGTGATCGTGTCCGCGATGCGCTTCCGGAGCCTCTTCCGCGTCGTCGTTCCGCTCTTCGCCATGTCTGCGGCCTCCTTTTCGGGTCCCAGGCAGTGACTGCCTAGTCCCTGAACAAGCGCGACCGGAGCCTGCGCCTCGCCCCAAATAGCCTGAAACGTCCGACCCTGCGGGTATTTCCTTCTTCTACGACAAAGACGAAACCCGACAGAGAGGACGTTTCAGGTGAAGACACAGGATGCCCGAAAGCTCCGAC
>JAUXJB010000253.1 GCA_030624945.1 Deltaproteobacteria bacterium
AGTTGTGCTGGACCAAGCCGAAGGCGGCCGCCTCTCCCGGGTGCTCGGGGAACAGGATCACCCAGAGCGTGATGGCCACGCTGCGCATGGGCCCCGGTGTCGCTGCTCCAAAGAATACCACCGGCGCGTAGCCCAGCATGGCGGCCGCATCCACGTCGATCCCGAAGAGCTTGGCGGCTTCCGCGTAGACGAATATCGCTGCGAGCAAGGCGGGGGAACGCAGCAAGATCAACGCGCCGTATTGCCAGACTCTCGCCTGTCGAAACGCGCGGAACACCGCTCGCTCGCGCAGCGCCTGTCCCACGGCAAAGCGTCCGCTGAAGAACAGCGCGAAGAACGCGAAGAAGATGAGGGCGACCACGCCGATGATGGGAATGAGCTCGAATACCGCTGGCAGCGAGGAGCGGCTCATCGCATACCCGATGCTGGCCCAGCCGAGCAGGTAATAGAACTCACAGAACATGATGAAGAGCATGCTCGAGCCGACTTCCCAGCCGGGCACGGCATAACGCCGGTTGAGGTAGATCCCCATGGCCCCCTTGCCGACCTGCTCGTTGATGATCGAGAGGATGTAGCTGCTTCCGCGGATCGGCAGGATGTCCCCGAAGCGCACCCGCGTGTTGAACCAGTTGACGACCCGCCAGACCACGAGCGAATCGATCAGGAAGAAGAACGCGGAGTAGGGGATCATGAGCGCAAGCCAGCGGGGCCAGTTCACGGCGGCGAAGATCCCGAACAGGTAGGAGACCAGGCTCTGATCCGGGCCGGAAGCCGCGGCCAGCCGCACGTAGAGATAGCCGAAGCAGCCGGCGGCGATCAGCCAGGGCAGCAGACGCTGCCAGAGAGCCGGAGCTCCCGGTGCTTTCATCTCCGGGCGGCTGTCCGGCGCCTCGCTCACTCCATCCCCACGTTCTCCAGGCTGTAGCGGATCGTATCATCGAGCTCGTGGAGCTCGATGCCCAGCGCTCGGGCTGCGGGCTGCGGGTCCAGGCGCACGTCGGTCTGCATGATGTCGATCACGTCGGGCGAGAGCCCGGCTCCCGCCAGGCGGCGAATCAGGGCGAGGAGCGCTTTCACCGGGCGCACCGGCAGCGGAACGATCCGGATGCGGGCTCCTCGCAACCGGGCCCCGCGCCGCAGGATCTCGCGCATCGGCACGGACTCGGGTCCCACCAGGTCGAGCACGCGATCGCGAGCGCGGTCGATCTCGACGGCGGCGGCAAGTGCTCCGGCGGCCAGGTCACGCACGTCGAGGGGCTGCTCCAACGAACGCCCGCCGCCGACCACGGCGACGAAGCCGCCGGAGGTCTCGCGTGCGAACGCGCGAGACCCCTGCGCCGCAGCGCCCAGCACCAGCGGCGCCCGGACCACGGTGTAGGTGAGGCCCGAGTGAAGCAAGAGCTGCTCCGCCAGGCCCTTGCTGCGGAAGTAGGGGTTCGCTGAGGATGGATCGGCTCCCACCGCCCCCACCAGGACGAACTTGCCGACATCCTCCGCGTGCGCCGCCTCGATCGCGCAGCGCAGGGCTTCTACGTTTGCGCTCTCGTAAGAGGTGCTCCGCGTCTCGATCAGGATTCCCGGCAGGTGGATGACGCCGGCCGAGCCGCGAAAGGCCCGGCGCAGACTCTCGGGATCCTCGAAATCGATGCGCGCGACGCTGCCCCGGCTCTCCGGGATCGGGGGTAGCTGTGAGGCCGCCCGGTCGGAGCGCACACAAGCCACGGTCTCGACATCTGCGCTCGCGATCGCCTCCCGCACTACCGCCTGGCCCACGGCACTGTTGGCCCCGGTGACGGCAATCCGAACGCTCAGACGGGGAGCTCCACGCGCGCATGCTAGCATGCGGGAGTGCGCGCACGGATCGTCTATGGCGGGGCCGCAGCTCTCCTCGTCCTCTGTCTGCTCGGCGTGCGTTACGCGGGTCAGGTGTCGCACTACCGGGTCTGGATCGAGCCCGGCCTGCCCGCCATCGTGTACGAGCCCGATCACGTCCGGGGTCCGGACGCCGCGCGCCTGCCGGTACTCGTACTCTCCCACGGCTTTGCCGGCAGCGGCAGCCTGCTCGGCTCGTTGGCGCGCAGCCTCGCGCGACAGGGTTTTGCCGTCATCACGTTCGACTCGCGCGGTCACGGACACAATCGTCGCCCGTTCGAGGGAACCGCCCGCTTCGTCTCCGAGGGAATGCTCGACGATCTGGATGCGGTCGTGCTCTGGGCGCGCGTGCAGCCTACCTACGACGGGCAGCGGCTCGCGATCGGAGGTTACGCGGAGGGTGGCTCCCTCGCGCTCACCTACGCGGCCAGTCGCGATCCCGGCGTCGGAGCCGTCGTCGCGATCTCCGGTAGCGGCTCCCTTGACGGGCCCTACACACCCCCAAACGTCCTCTTGGTCTGGGCGGCGCGCGACTCCTCTACCCTGAAGGCGGCTGCGCGCCAGCATGGGGCCGAGCTGATCTCCTCCGCCCGTGCCGTGCTCGATCGAACCTATGGGAGCTTCGAGCGCGGCACCGCCGTTCGGCTCGCGGAGATCGACGGGTCGAACCACCTCTCCATACTCCATTCGGGCGCGGCCGCGCGCGAGATCGCGAGCTGGCTCGCCGAAGCACTGGCGCCCGTGCCGGGCGCGGGGGATTTCGCCTTCGGGGATACGCGAATGCTGTGGGCTGCTCTGGGGCTGCTGGCGGCGCTGGTCCTGCTCTGGGCCATGCCCGAGCTGATCGCGC
>JAUXJB010000162.1 GCA_030624945.1 Deltaproteobacteria bacterium
CCCTCACCCCCCCTCGGGGGTCAGCCGTACGTTGGATCCCACAAACCCCTCATCGTAACGCGAGCCCGTGTTCTCGATCATGTCCGAGATCTCCAGGACCCCTGGTTCATCGGTCGAGGGCTCGAGGCTCGCCCCTTCCGAGCCCTCGGGTACCACCACGTCGGAGAAGTCGAGCAAGCTCAGCGCGGGAGTGGGGGGCTCCGCGCTCGCCACCCCGCGACTCTCGGATTCCACCACATCGGAGAAGTCGAGCAGGCTCGGCTCGGGAGTGGGGGGCTCCGCGCCGGCCCCGTCCTGTCCGTCGGATCGCATCACGTCGGAGAAATCGAACGGGTCTGACTCGGCCGCGGAGGGCTTCGCGTCCACAGCCTCAGGGCTCGGGGATTCCAACACGTCCGAGAAGTCGAGCACGTCGGCCTCACCGACGGGCGATTTTCCCTCGGGACTGCCCGCTTCCGCGACAGCTACGAGCGGCTCGACGCGGGCCGCCGCGTCTCGCCGGGCCGGGAGGTCGGCCTGCGCCGATGCGAGGACCACGGAGTCGAGGGTGATCGTATCGCCCTCTGGGTTGGTCGATAGCTGCGGGGCCTCGAGGTCCGGTTGGGCGCCCTCGACCTGGACGGGCTCGAGATCGAGGACCTCGGCGGCATCGGCACCGATGGGCTGGGTGTAGCCCGCGGCCTCCTCGGGGGCAGCGTCTTGCACCGACGCGGCGCCGCCGGCCGCAGCCGGTTGCTTCGCGGGCTCACGTACCTTCCGGATCAGGTTCCAGTTGTGCAGGCGCTTCGCTCGCAAGTCCTCGGCGAGTCCCGCAAACTCGGGATCGTCCATGCGGAAGCCCCGGCTGCGCGCAAACTCCAGCGCCGCGGCCTGCGCACTGGCGAGCCCGGAATCGTCGGTGAGCGGCTCGGAGGTCATGTACCGCTCGACTCGCGGGGGATCGATGAACCGGAAGAGCACGGCGACGAATCCCCGCGATCCGTTCCAGACGCTCGCGACTCCGGCGACCGCCTGCTCCACGCGGTCGTCGGTGCGGATCTCCTGCGGGCCGCTCGAGAAGGAGAGCCCGCGCACCAGATCGGCGCGCAGCGCAGTCGGACCATCCCCCCTGGTGAACATCCGGCCCCCCACTGGACGACTGGCACTAGAGGCCCAGCCGCGCAGAGGGGGTATCGGAGGGATCCCGGAGGACTTGAGCCGGCTTCGCCCGGGGAGCTGCACACGCGCGAGAACGCCAGGGCGCGAGCGGCGCCTCAGAACCGCGTCAGGGCGCGGAACTCCTCGAAGCGGGCATCGACCTCTGCGCCCTCGAGGTTGCGGAAGCGGTCCAGGCTGAAGCGCTCGACGCAAAACGACGCCAGCACCGACCCGTAGATCACCGCTCGGCGGACCGCCTGCGGATCCCGGTGATCCTCCCGCGCCAACGCACCCATGAAGCCTCCGGCGAAGCTGTCACCGGCCCCCGTGGGATCGCGGACCTCCCGCAACGGAAAGGCCGGAGCCGCGAAGATGCCCTCGGCGTCGAAGAGCAGCGCCCCGTGCTCGCCCCGCTTGATCACGACCGTCTCGGGCCCGAGCGCCCGAATCCAGTCTGCTGCCCGTACCAGGTTGGACTCGCCCGTCAGCTGCTGCGCCTCTTCGTCGTTGATGATCAAGCAGTTGACACGCGCGATGGTCCTCCGGAGCTCCTCGGAGGTACCCTCGATCCAGAAATCCATCGTGTCCATCGCGGCAAAGTGCGGGTTGGTGGCCTGCTCGAGCACGCTGAGCTGCAGCGACGGGTGGATGTTGGCCAGGAACACCAGCTCGGAGTCGCGGTACGCCTCGGGCAGCTTGGGTTCGAAGTCCTCGAACACTCCGAGCTCGGTGAAGAGCGTGTCCCGCCGGTTCAGCGACTCGTGGTAGCGCCCTCCCCAGCGGAAAGTGGGGCCGTCGGCCCGGTGGATGCCCGCCACGTCGATACCGCGGCCCTCGAGGAAGTCGAGGTGCTCCTGGGGAAAGTCGTTGCCCGCCACCCCCACAGCCCGGACCGGCGCGAAGAAGCTCGAGGCGACCGCGAAGTAGCAGGCGGCCCCTCCCAGGACGGACTTGGCGCTTCCGGCGGGGGCCTCGACATCGTCGAGGGCGATCGAGCCGACGACGAGGACGTTCAACATTCAGCTCACGCCAGGCGCAGCCTGCTTCAAGGTCTCGCCGATCAGCGCCGGGGACTCGGCGACGGGAATTCCGGCCTTCTCCAGCGCCTTCTTCTTGTCGTCCGCGCTTCCCCGGCCTCCGGAGATGATCGCACCGGCATGGCCCATGCGCTTGCCGGGAGGGGCAGTCACCCCGGCGACGAAACACACGACCGGCTTGTTCATCTGGCTCTGCACAAACTCGGCCGCCTCTTCCTCGGCACTGCCCCCGATCTCGCCGATCATCACCACCGCCCGGGTCTCCGGGTCCGCCTGGAAGAGCTCCAAGACGTCGACGAAGCTCAGACCGGGAATCGGGTCTCCGCCGATCCCGATGCAGGTCGTCTGCCCGATGCCCAGCTCCGTAAGCTGATTCACGCCCTCGTAGGTGAGCGTTCCGGATCGCGAGACGACACCGACACTGCCCGGCCGGAAGATCGGATACGGAGCGATCCCGATCCGCACCTTGTGCACCGGATCGAGCAGCCCCGGGCAGTTCGGACCGATCAGGCGCGCATCCGAGTCCCGCATCGCCGCCCGCACGCGCAGCATGTCGTGCACCGGCACACCTTCGGTGATCGCGCAGATGAGCTCGATTCCCGCATCGACGGCTTCGAGAATGGCGTCCGCCGCGCCGCCCGGCGGCACGAAGATAGCCGACGCGTTCGCACCGGTCTCTCGCACCGCGTCCCGACAGCAATCGTAGACCGGGAGGCCGCAGAGCTCCTGTCCGCCCCTGCCGGGCGTCACCCCCCCG
This sequence comes from Deltaproteobacteria bacterium, assembly GCA_030624945.1. GTDB lineage: Bacteria > Myxococcota_A > UBA9160 > SZUA-336 > SZUA-336 > JAUXJB01. The sequence goes on from JAUXJB010000162.1 coordinate 2,932, forward strand.
ACCACGTTCGTACCGTACTCGAGCGACAGGTTGGTGTGCTGCTGCCCGGCGCGGCCCATTCCCTGGACCAATACGCGCGTGTTGCCGTCGACCAGGATGCTCACTGGCGTACCGCCGCCAAGATCTTCTCGGCTCCATCCCGCATCCCGCTGGCGGGCGTGATGTCGAGACCCGAGCTCGCGAGTATCTCGCGCCCCTTCTCCGCGTTGGTTCCGTCGAGCCGCACCACCACCGGGACCGCAACGCCGAGGGTCTTCGCCGCCTCGACGATGCCTTCCGCCACCAGATCGCAGAGCACGATCCCTCCGAAGATATTGACGAAGATTCCCTTTACATTCGGGTCTGCGAGGATCAGGCGAAATGCGTGCCCCACGCGCTCGGCGTCCGCGGTCCCTCCCACGTCGAGAAAGTTCGCCGGCTCGCCGCCCACCTGCTTGATGATGTCCATGGTGGCCATCGCGAGCCCTGCCCCGTTCACCATGCAGCCGATGTTCCCGCTGAGCGAGACCCAGGACAGGTCGTGCTCCGCGGCCTCGCGCTCGCGCTCGTCCTCTTCGTCGGGATCGCGCAGCTGCGCCACGTCGGGATTGCGCCGGAGCGCGTTGTCGTCGAAGTTGAGCTTGCAGTCGAGCGGGATCACGTTGTCACCGGAGAGGATCAAGGGGTTGATCTCGGCCAGTGAGCAGTCCTTCTCCATGAACAGGCGATACAGGTTCCGGACGAGCCCGATGAACTTGTTCACCTGGGCGGGTGCGAGCCCCAGGTCCAGGCCCAGATTGCGAGCCTGGTAGTCGCAGATGCCTACCAGGGGATCGATCTGCACCGTCAAGATCTTCTTTGGCGTCTTGGCGGCGACCTCCTCGATCTCCACCCCACCTTCCGTCGACGCCAGTATGGCGACGTTCTGCGTCGCGCGGTCGACCAGAAGCGCGAGGTAGAGCTCGTCGTCGATCTCCGAGGCGCCCTCGACGTAGATCCGCTGCACCCGCTTCCCCTCGGGACCGGTCTGCGGCGTGACGAGCTGCATGCCGATGATGTCCTCCGCAACGTGTCGCGCTTCCTCGGGCGTTCGAGCCAGCCGGATCCCCCCGCCCTTGCTGCGACCGCCCGCGTGAATCTGCGCCTTGACCACGACCGCTCCGCCGATGTCCGCGGCGATCTCCTCGGCCTCCCCCGGTGTCGTGACCATCCTGCCCGGCGGAACCTCTATTCCGAAGTCGCGCAGCAGCCCCTTCGCCTGGTACTCGTGGACATTCACGCGCTCGGACCTCTCAAAGCCTTATGTCGGCGACCAGCGCTCGCACGTGCTCGATGCTCTCGTCGAGGCGAGCTCGCTCGTCGGTCGCGAGCTCGAGCTCGAAGATGTGCTCGACGCCTCCGGCTCCGAGCTTGCAGGGGACGCCCATGTAGATGCCCGAGGCCCCGTACTCGCCCTCCAGGTACGCGGCGCAGGGCAACACCCGCTTCTGGTCGTGCAGCACCGCCTCCGCCATCTCGACGGACGCCACCGCGGGCGAGACGAACGCGGAGCCCGTCTTCAGCAGGCCGAC
>JAUXJB010000067.1 GCA_030624945.1 Deltaproteobacteria bacterium
CACTCGGCCTCGCTCTCGATCGAGCGGAGGTCGAAGCGCTGAAAGTCGATCCCGAGCGAGCTGCCGAGCTCAGAGACCCAGCGCGAGAGCCAGCCGGCTGGCGCGTTGGCGGGAATGTCCTCGCGAGTGATGCACCGGCGGCCTCTCCTGCCCTGTTCTTCGATCACCACCACCTCGATCGAGGCGTCTTCGCGTCTCTTTGACAGGACCTTGTAGCGGGAGCGGGCATCGGGGCCGTTTGTCCAGGTGCTGACCCAGAAGATGTGTGGCCGCTCTCCTTCGGGAAACCGAATCCGGAGGTGCGCGGTAGACTCGCGTGGCCAAGGGGCGCGCGGCATGGGCCGTGCGAACATAGCCCTCGCTTCTACAGGTCGCCTCGCTGGTTCGCGCTGGCCGTGAGATGTGTCTAGCGCTGGCGCAGATTGTCGTCCCTGCGTACCCTGCGAAGCCTCTTGATTCGAGGATACGAGATGCAAGCGATCCAGGTCGTGGGACAGGGAGACGAGGCGCGCCTCGTGCTCGGCGAGGCGCCGGAGCCGGAGCTGGGTCCGGAAGAGGTGCGAATCGACGTGGTTGCAACCGCGATAAACCGCGCAGACCTGATGCAGCGGCGCGGGTTGTACCCGCCGCCTCCCGGAGCATCCTCTGTGCTCGGTCTCGAGTGCGCCGGCCTGATCTCCGAGGTTGGCGAGCGGGTGCGGGAACGCACTCCAGGCGACAGGGTCGCCGCGTTGCTCCCGGGCGGAGGCTACGCCGAACAGGCGGTGGTGCACGCTGGCTCGCTGATCTCGGTTCCCGCCGACCTGTCCCTGACGGAGGCCGCGGGCCTGCCGGAGGTCTTCCTGACCTGTTCCCTGAACCTCTTCCAACTCGCCGGGGTGCCAGAAGGGGGCTGGGCTCTCGTCCACGGCGGGGGCAGCGGGATCGGAACGGCCGCGATCCAGCTGCTCCGGGAGGCCGCCGTTCGCTCGGTGGTCACCGCCGGGAGCGAGGGGAAGTGTGCACGCTGTCTGGAGCTAGGCGCCGACATCGCCCTGAACTACAAGGAGGGGGAGTTCGCACAGAAGGTGCTGGACGCCACTGAAGGGCGCGGCGTCGACGTCGTCCTCGATTCAATCGGCGCACCGTACCTGGCCCAGCACCTGACCTGCATGGCCACGGGTGGTCGGCTCGTCTTCATCGGATTGATGGGTGGAGCCAGGACGGAGATCAATCTGGGGTCGCTGCTCGCAAAGCGCTTGACCTTGATCGGATCCACCCTGCGCACGCGGCCCGTCGCAGAGAAGGCCGAGATCGTGAAGGCGTTCCTGTCGCGCTTCGGCGATGCACTCGCCAAGGGCAGGATTGTCCCGATCGTGGACCGTGTGCTCCCGCTCTCCGAGGCGCAGACGGCCCACGACATCCTCCAGGCGAGCACGCACTTCGGCAAGGTCGTCCTGCAGGTGAGAGACGAGTCCTAGCCGGGTTTAGAAGAAGCCGAGCTGTGGGTCGTCGTCGCAGAACTGGATCAGGCGGGCATCGTCGTTTCTCGCGGAGTTGACGCGGGTCGAGACGGGATGCGAGCGCAGCAGGCTCGGTCCCACCGGCACCAGGAGCTTCTCCAGCTCGACGGGATTGTCATCGAGGCCGTGATCGAGCCAGGTGGATTCAACCTCGCGCGGGAGGATCAGGGGCATCCGATCGTGGAGCTGGGATACGGCCTCGTTCGCCGCGGTGGTGATGATGGCGCAGCTGCGCAGCCAGCTTTGTTCCAGGTCGCCCTTTCGCCGCCAGGTGGACCAGATCCCGGCCATCGCAAAGGGCTCGCCATCGGCGCGGGAGATCCAGTGCGGGATCTTCCGCCTGCCGGCCTCCAGGGCCTGTTGCCACTCGTAGAACCCGTCTGCGAGGACGAGGCAGCGGTGATGTCGAAATGCGTCGCGGTACGCGGATCGCGTCGCGACCGTCTCCGCGCGGGCGTTGATCATTTGCGGCAGCTTCGTCTCGTCCTTTGCCCACGAAGGAATCAGTCCCCAGCGCATCCGCGCAGCCACACGCGTTCCGTTCTCGGAAATCACAGTGACAATCGATTGTGTCGGCGCGATGTTGTAGCTGGGCGCGGATTCGGCGAGGTCGATCTCGAAGCGCCGCGCCAGGATCTCCCTCTCCGTGTAGAGCGTGTACCGGCCGCACATACCGCGATGCTATTCCGCTCGCGGCTGCGAGGGGCCCTTGAGCTCGACCACGTTGCCGTCGGGGTCGCGGATGTACATCGAGGGACCGAAGCCTTCCGCGCCGTAGCGGGTCTGCACCTCGCCGGGCTCCACGCCGTGCTTTTCGAGATGGGCTCTGAGCTGCGACTCGTCGAAGGTCGCGAGGCGGAGCGCGAAGTGATCCACGTTTCGCCCTTCGGCCTCGGGGCCGCGACCGCCGGATCGACCGAGCGGCCCGTCGAGCGGGACGAGGTCGATGAGCTGTTCCCCCGCCCTCAGCTGGATGAGCCCGGCGCGTTCGATGCGGCGCTCTTCGCGTACATCGAGCACCTCCGTGTAGAAGCGAAGCGAGCGCTCGAGGTCGCGGACGCGCAGCACCAGGTGATCGAGTCCGCGAATCTGGATCGGGTTTCCCTCAGGCACATTCGAATTATCGCAGATCGTGGGCTCGCCGACGATGTGTTATTGCGGCTCCGCAATCTCGCGCAGACCGGCCAGTGGCGTGCGCCGGATCGCGTCGCGACCGTGAAAGAGTCCGATGGACGCGCTTGCGATCGCGGTGGCCGCGCAGATGAGGATCAGATCCGTGGCGGGAAGGTACACGCGGAGCTCGAAGAGGAAGCGCATCAACGCCCAGGAGGCAGCGCACGCGAGCAAGACGCCGACGGCACCCGAGAGGGCGCCGAGGGCCAGGTACTCGGTAGCCAGGATGCGTCGAATCGTGCTGGCTCTCGCGCCGAGCGTCCGGAGCAGCACCGATTCCCGCGCTCTCTGGTAGCGCGAAGTCGAGATGGTGCCCACCAAGATGACGAGCCCGCTCGCGATCGCGAACAGCGCCATGAACCGGATTGCGAGCGCGACCTTCTCCAGGACGCCATCGATAGCTTGCAGCATGACGGTGGCGTCGAGAACGGAGATGTTGGGGAAGCGCCCGACGAGATCGCGCTGGACCAGGGCACGGGCGTTTGCATCTTCCATGCGGGCGAGCACCACGAAGCTCTGCGGGGCCTCGTCGAGAACGCCGGGCTCAAACACGGCGAAGAAGTTCGTCTCGAAGCGCGCCCAGTCGACCTTGCGGAGGTTCAAGACCTCCGACTCGACGCGGACTCCCTGGATGTCCCAGGTGATCCGATCCCCCACTTCGACCCCCAGATCGCTCGCGAGATCCTCCTCGAGCGAGATCCGATGGATGTCGTCGCTGGGCTTTGAGCCTGGCCTCCACCAACTACCGGCGGTGATGCGTTCCGATTCGCGCTTCTCGGCGCGGTAGGTGAGACGGTACTCGCGGCGCAGGGCCCAGCGACGGCTGCGATTGCCCGAGTCGCTGGCAAGCAGGCGATCCACGCTCGTGCTTCCGAGGCTCGCGATGCGGGCCGGAACGATGGGCGTCTGTTCCAGGATCCGCGCCCCGCGCTCCTCGAGCATGCTCGCCACTCCCGAACGTTGGTCGAGCTGGATGTCGAACATCGCCAGGTTCGGGCGCTCGGGTCCGCGATCGACGTTGAGCTCGTGCAGCAAGTTCCCCTGGACCACGTGGAGCGCCGCGATCAGGAAGACGCCCAGGCCGAGCGCGAGTGTCACGGGAAGCGTCTGGTTCTGAGGACGAAAGAGATTCGCCACGCCCTGACGCAGCCAGTACGGAGCTCGGCGCGGGAAGAAGCGTCGGGTAGCCCGCGTCAGGCCCGCGGCCACCAGGCTGAGAAGACCCATGCTCGCGACCAGGCCGCCCGCGAAATATAGGCCGATCAAGGTGGTCGGTGCCTGCCAGATGGACACGCCCAGAAGGCTCGCGACCATCGCGCCGATCGCCGTCCAGCGCCAGGGATTCACGCGCATCGCTTCGGTCTCAAAATCGCGGCGGAGGGCGCGCAGCGGCGCCACTCCCTTTATCTTGAGCAACGGCAGGATGGCGAAGAGGAGCGCCACCCAGAGCCCTAGCAGGAGCCCCGCCAGCACGGCGCCGCCGTCCACCCGGAAGGCTACCTCGAGCGGCAGGAAGTCCCCTATCAGAACGGGCAGTCCCGCCTGCACGGCGAGCCCCAGGATCGCGCCGACGACGCTCCCGAGAAGTCCCAGTGCGCCCGCCTGGAGCAGGTAGATCGCGAACACCTCGCTCTGCGTGGCGCCGATGCAGCGCAAGATCGCAGCCGTCTCCAGCTTTTCTGTTGCGAACACATGAACGCCCGTTGCCACGCCGACGCCACCGAGGAGCAGCGCGATCAGCCCGACCAGACCCAGGAAGCTCGCCAGGCGCCCCAGGTTGTCGCTCAGGTCGTCGGCGAACTCGGCGACGGTCTCGTGCCGTATGCGCTTCGTTTTCAGAAGATCCTCGTGCTCTGCGAGCAACGCCTCGAGCTCGGCGGATTCGTCGACCTTGAAGTACGCGGAGTAGGCGACCAGGCTGCCCGCGCGCAGGAGCCGCGTGTCGTCCAGATAGGCCCCCGGGATGTAGACGCGAGGTGCGATGGCGTCGCGGACCCCGAGGTCTCCCGGAGCCTTTCTGATGGTCCCGACGATGGTGAAGCGCACCTCGCCGATGGCGAGTGTATCTCCGATGCCCACATCCAGCTGGATCAGGGCTGCCGGGTCCACGATCGTCCGAGGCTGCGTTCGGAAGCTCTGCCAAAGCCCCGAGGGCTCGGTCACAATCTCCCCGTAAAAGGGATACGCGCCGGAAACCGCCTGTACGTAGACCATGCGGGTGCGACCCGAGGGCTCCGCCAGGGCCATCGAGGAGAAGCGCGTGACGTGGGCGGCCGCCCGTCCCCCCATGTGCTCGATGGCGTCGAAGAGCGGGCGCACCTCGTCGTCGAAGGGGCTGCGACTCGAGAACTGGAGATCGGCCCCCAGGAGCGTTCGCGACTGCGCATGCACGCTGGCGTCGACGCTCGATCGGAACGAGCTGATCGCCACCAAGGCCGCCACGCCCGCCGTGATCGAGGCCATGTAGAGAAGCAGGCGACGGCGCGTTGCCCGGCTCTCGCGTTGCGCCATGCGGAGCGTGAAACGCAGGTTCACCGCGACTCGACTTTCTCGTCGCTGGCCACGCGCCCGCCGGAGAGCCGAACCATCCGATGGGACCGGGAGGCCAGATCGAAGTCGTGCGTGACCAGCACGAGTGTCGTTCCGGCCTCTCGATTCAGCTCCATCAGCAGCTCGATCACGTGCCTGCCCGTATCCGTGTCCAGGTTTCCCGTTGGCTCGTCTGCAAAGAGGACACTCGGCTCGTTGGCGAATGCGCGCGCCAGCCCGACGCGCTGTTGCTCACCGCCCGAGAGCTGGCTGGGGTAGTGATCCGTGCGAGCCGCCAGCCCGACGCGATCGAGGAGCTCGCGCGCCCGATCCTCGCTGCCCTCCGCGCCCGAGGGACGAAGCTCCAGAGGCACCAGCACGTTCTCGAATGCGGTGAGTGTCGGGATCAGCTGGAAACTCTGGAAGACGAAGCCTACGCTCTGAGCGCGAAGGAGGGCACGACCGTCCTCGGAGAGCTCGTTCAGGTTCTGGCCGTCCAGCGTCACGCTGCCGCCAGAGGGAAGGTCCAGTCCCGCGAACAATCCGAGCAGCGTGGTTTTCCCGCTCCCCGAGGGCCCGACGATGGCGACGACCTCCCGATGCTCGATCGAGAGGTTGATGTCCTGGAGAACCGTGAGGGGGCGGCCGCCGCTCATGTACGTCTGCTCGAGGTCCTTGGCTACGATCATGCTCACCAGGTGGCTGTCCTGCGCTCTTCTACTGGTACTCAACGTAGCATGCAGTCCCGCCGAGCCGCCCGCCGACCCGGAGCCGTCCCCATCGGCGGCTTCACCAGCGCCCGCACAGCCCCCGGATGAGCGGCCGGCGGTCGTGTTCCTCGGGACCAGCCTGACGGCCGGATTGGGTGTCCTCCCGGAGCTGGCGTATCCGGCCCTGATTCAGGAGCGGATCGACGAGGCGGCTCTGGGGTTCCGCGTGATCAATGCGGGTGTGAGCGGCGACACGTCTGCGGGCGGACTGCGGCGCATCGAGTGGCTCCTGCGTCGGCCCATCGGCGTGCTCGTCCTGGAGTTGGGTGCCAACGACATGCTGCGCGGACAGGATCTCGCAGCGCTGCGCGCGAACCTGCAACAGATCGTCGACCGCACGCGGGCCCGACACGCGAACGCGCGGATCGTGATCGCCGGAATGCGCTCCGCGCCGAATCTGGGCGACGCCTACGCCGACGCATTTGCCTCCACCTTCGTCGACCTGGCCCGCGAGAACCGCGCGTCGCTCATCCCGTTTCTGCTGGATGGTGTGGCGGCCGTCCCGGAGCTCAACCAGACCGATGGGATCCATCCGACGCCCGAGGGGCACCGCAGGATCGCCGACAACGTGTGGCGGGTACTGGAACCCCTGCTTCGCGACGCCGCGCCGAGCTGAGCGCGCCGATCTCTCAGGGCATCGCGGCCAGAGAGGTCGCTCGTTCCATGCGCTCTGTAGCGGCTCCCAGTGCCGCCACCACGCGTCGGGAGCCCGCTTGAAAGAGAGCCGGGTCGCCGTTCTCGATGGCCTCGGTCAGCTCCGGGAACGGCCAGGGCGCATAGCCCGTCGTGAGCCCCGGGGCGTAGAGCAGATGCCGGAACCACGGGCGTCCCGGCAATCCGTCCTCCGAGAGGAAGGAGCGCTCGATCGAAAGCAGCGCCTCACTGACGCGCGCCGCCGCGGCTGCGTCCTCTCGCTCCACGAGGGCGTCCAGCTCCGCGTCGAGTGCCATCCCGGCTACTTCGAAGTCCCGGAGGGCGGCGAGGACAGGTTCGAAGTCCGCCGGAAAGGCGGGCCGCGTGGCAGCCTCCGGATCTCCAGCACCGCGCAGCTTGCGGATGGCTTCGCGACGGAGCTCGTTCAGGTGGAGAGCTAGCGAACGCCCGTAAGAGCCGAACCGCAGGGGCACGACGTCGGCACTTGCCAGGCGCATCGCCAGCAAGCCGTACAGCCGTGCGGCGACCGCGTGGTAGAGGAACTCCGGATCCCCGAAGCGATCCATCCACAGGAAGTTGTCGTACATGGAGTGATAGACGCCGTACTTCCCGTTGAAGCCAAAGCTCAGCGAGGGGATTCCCAGGTGGTCGAGAAAGACGGTGTAGTCCGAACCCGAACCGAGCGCCTCGAGATGTGGCTCGAAACGGGCGGCGTCCTCGCCGAGGTCGACCGGGTGTCGTCGCGCCCAGGCGGTTTGCTGCGCGCGTTCCCAGACCGCACCCACGCTGTTCCCCTTGAGCGGCTCGGGCACGTCGGACGCAGCGCTTCGCACCAGGTCCCGCAGCGAGGGAGAACCACCGACCGCCAGCCTCGAGCCCGTCACGGAGGAGTCGAGGTTGATGTAGGCGACGGTAGTCTCGCGTAGCTCGCTGGCGTGCTCCTCGCCCCACTCGGTCGAGCCGACGAGTCCGTATTCCTCCGCGTCCCAGCTCGCAAAAAGAATGGTTCGGCGCGGCTGCCAGCCCGCCTCGACCGCCGCGCCCAGTCCGCGCGCCGTCTCGAGCCAGGTCGCGGTTCCCGAGTTCGGGTCCGCGGCGCCGTGTGTCCAGGCATCTGCGTGGTTGCCGAGGATGACCTGGCGCTCCGGCTCGTCGCTCCCCCGGATCCGGCCGAAGACGTTGTAGATCGAGCGCAGCCCCTCATCCATCTCGACCCGCATCTCGATCGATGCTCCGCCCGGACCCACGTGGTACGCGAAGGGGAGCCCCCCCTGCCAGTCGTCGGGAACGCTCTCTCCACCGAGCTGGCGCAGGATCTTCTCGGCCTCGCCGTAGCCGATCGGAAGCGATGGA
>JAUXJB010000094.1 GCA_030624945.1 Deltaproteobacteria bacterium
ACCCGCTCCGAGCTGGAGCTGGCGGTCACCTACGGCCGGCCGGTGATCGCCTGGGTGAGCGCCAGCGACGAGATTCCGGGCCTTCCGCCCGGCGTGCCGCAGGCGGAGGCTTTCGATCAGGTGGCGCAGTTCGTGCTCGCCAACGCGGGCCGCTGATGTAGAGGTGCGGCCTCTCCAGTGGGTCTCAGGGAGCGGAGCTCGGATAGAGCCTTTGGACGACCCGATCGAGAGACCCTCCCGCCACAGGTGCGACCTTCGCTCGCGGTCGCGATTTCCGGCTAAGCTCTGGCGGGCCGTGTGCTACGACCCGGAGAAACGGCGTGAAGTTCCGGTACCGGATCGAGTTCTGGGCCTACCTGCTGGGCGGCGCGATGCTCCGCGCTCTGCCCCTCCGGACCTCGCAGCGCCTGGCGGCGGCAGCCGCCCGGGCCACCTTCCGGCTCGGGGGGAAGCGCGTTCGCTGGACTCTCGCAAACCTGCGCCTGGCGTATCCGGACGCGACCGAGGGTGAGCTCTCCGAGATCGGCCGGAAGAGCTTCGTCCACTTCGCGTGGAACGCGATCGACATCATACGCGCCGAGAAGTGGAGCGACGAGGATCTGCGAGCGCACGTGGACATCGTCGGCCTGGAGGAGCTGCGCAAGCTCCTGGACCAGGGCAGGGGCGCCCTTCTCCTCACGCCGCACGTCGGCTGCTTTGATCTCGGGCTGCGCCTGTTCTCACTGGAGCTGCCCGACCGCCTGCCGGCCGCGGTGAGCCGGCCGCTCAAGAACCCATTGATCGCGCGTCGGCTGATCGGATTTCGCACGGGACGCGGGGCCGAGCTCATTCCCCACAAGCGCGTGACCGCGCGGCGCATGCTGCGGGTTCTGCGGGACGGACGTCCGATCTCCGTGATGAGCGACCAGTACTCGAGCCGCTCGCGGGGGGTGTTCGTGCCCCTCTTCGGCGTGCGCTGCTCGAGCTCGGCGGGCCCGGCGACGATCTCGCTGCGGGCGAACGTGCCGATCGTCGTATGCTACGTCGTCCGGGACGCGCCCGATCATCACGCGGTGTACATTTCCGCTCCGCTCGAGATCCGGACGAGCGGAGATCGCAAGCGCGACATCGAGGCGGTGACGGCGCAGTGCAACGCCGCGTTCGAGGAGGTGATCCGGCGGCACCCCGAGCAGTGGCTCTGGGGGCATCGGCGCTTTCGCCACAGTCCGGACCTCGCCGTGGACCCCTATCGCTAGGGCTGGGCGACTAGAGCTCGTCGGACGACTCGATGACCTCGCCCACCAGGCCGTAGGCGAGGGCCTCCTCGGCGCTCATCCAGAAGTTCCGGTCGGTGTCCTCTTCGATCCTCTCCAGGGTCTGGCCGGTACGCTCCGCCAGGACCCGGTTGAGGCGCTTGCGCATCTTGAGGATCTCGCGCGCCTCGATTCCGATGTCGACCGCCTGCCCGCGGATTCCGCCCGCCGGCTGGTGCAGCATGAAGCGGGTGTTCGGGAGCGCGTAGCGGTTCTCGCGCTCCGCCGCGATGTAGATGTGCGCGCCGGCACTCGCGACCCAGCCGGTCCCCACAACTTTCACGGAAGGCTTCACGAAGCGGATCATGTCGTGGATCGTGTCGCCAGCCTCCACGTGGCCTCCCTGGGAGTTGATGAAGATCACGATGGGATCGTCGGATTTCTCGGCCATCGCGATCAGCTTCTGGGACACGTCCTTCGCGACCTTCTGGTCAATCTCCCCGTAAATGAAGATCTGCCGGGACTCGAAGAGCGCGTTGTCCAGCAGCAGGGGAAACGGGATTGGCACCTCGCTGCCGCCGTTCGCATCCATCGGCATCGTCCTCCGTGGTTCGGGCGTAGAGAGTAGCGGACCAGCGTGGCGCTTGTCTGTCACGAGGTCCCGGGCCGGCGGGACTCAGGGCGTGTAGGCCAGGTTGGACGACAGCCAGCGCTCGATCTCGGGGACGCGCAGCCCCTTGCGCTTGGCGTAGTCTTCGACCTGGTCGCGCCCGATGCGCCCCACCGAGAAGTAGCGCGACCTGGGATGGGCGAGGTAGAGCCCGCTCACGCTGGCCGCGGGGAGCATGGCGAAGCTCTGCGTGAGCTCGAGCCCGATCTCGCGGGCCCCGAGCAAATCGAAGAGCTGGATCTTGTCGCTGTGGTCGGGACAGGCCGGGTAGCCCAGCGCGGGGCGGATGCCCCGGTACTTCTCGGCGATCAGGTCCTCGAGCCCGAGGTCCTCATCGGCCCCGTAGCCCCACTCCCTCCGCACGCGCTCGTGCAGCAGCTCGGCATAGGCCTCCGCGAGTCGGTCGGCCAGCGCCTTCACCATGATCGCGTGGTAGTCGTCGTGGTCCCGCTCGTAACGGGCCGCGAGCTCTTCGGCACCCAGGCCGGTGGTCAGCGCGAAGGCGCCGACGTAGTCGACAATCCCGCTCTGGCGCGGCGCGACGAAGTCCGCGAGCGAGAAGCAGGGGGCCTTCTCGGTCTGCACGCGCTGCTGGCGCAGCATCGGGAAGCGCGCCCGCTCCGTTTCCTGAGCAGGGTCGGCGTAGAGGACGATGTCGTCCCCGTCGCTGTTCGCTGGCCAGAAGCCGTACACCGCGCGAGCGGTCAGCAGATCTCCCTCGATGATCTTCCCGAGCAGGCTGCGCCCATCTTCGAAGAGCTCGCGGGCCGCCGCACCGTAGCGAGCACTCTCGAGGATCTTGGGGAAACGCCCCTTGAGCTCCCAGGCCGTGAAGAAGAAGGTCCAGTCGATGTAGCGGGCGATCTCGGCGAGGGCGACGTCGTCGATCCTCCGCCGTCCAGTAAACTCGGGAACCGCCACATTCTCGGCGTTCCAGTCGATCTGGAATCGCCGGGTACAGGCATCGGTGTACGGTATCAAGGGGCGCCGCTCGCGGGAGCCGTGGGCCACGCGTAGGCGCTCCTGGCTGGAGCGGTTCTTGGCATCGAACTTCTCGAGCCGCTCCGGATCGAGAAGGTTCGACATCACGCCGATAACCCGCGAGGCGTCGGTGACGTGGACCGTCGGGCTCGCGTATTGCGGTGCGATCTTGACGGCGGTGTGTTGGGTGCTCGTCGTCGCGCCGCCGATGAGCAATGGCTGCTCGAAGCCCTGGCGTTGCATCTCGGCCGCTACATGGACCATCTCGTCGAGTGAGGGCGTGATCAGACCCGATAACCCGATCACGTCGCAGCTCTGCTCCCTGGCCGCACGCAAGAATTCCTCGCACGAGACCATGACACCGAGGTCGATGACCTCGTAGTTGTTGCAGGCCAGCACGACGCCCACGATGTTCTTCCCGATGTCGTGCACGTCTCCTTTGACCGTGCCTATGACGATCTTGCCCTGCGATTTGGCCTGAGACTTGTCGTCCTCCATGAAGGGCCAGAGGTAGGCCACGGCCTGTTTCATGGCGCGCGCGCTCTTGACGACCTGCGGGAGAAACATCTTCCCCGAGCCAAAGAGGTCCCCGACGATCTGCATCCCGTCCATCAATGGGCCTTCGATGACATCGAGCGGGCGTGCGTACCGCTGACGCGCCTCTTCCGTGTCCGCGACGATGAAGTCGACCACGCCGTGTACGAGCGCGTGCGACAGCCGTTCGTCCACCGTTCCCTCCCGCCAAGAGAGATCGACCTCGCGTTGTTTTCCGCCGGCCGTGACCGTCTCGGCGAACTCGACCATGCGCTCCGTCGCGTCCGGGCGCCGGTTGAAGATGAGGTCCTCTACGCGCTCGAGCAGGTCTTTGGGAATGTCCTCGTAGACGGCCAGCTGGCCCGCGTTGACGATGCCCATGTCCATGCCGGCACGAATGGCGTGGTACAGGAACACCGCGTGGATGGCCTCACGCACGGCATCGTTGCCCCGGAACGCGAACGAGAGGTTGCTCACGCCCCCGCTGATCTTCACACCCGGGCAGGATTCCTTGATTCGCTTTGTCGCCTCGAGGAAGTTGTTGGCATAGTCCGCGTGTTCCTCGAGGCCCGTCCCGATGGCGAGCACGTTCGGGTCGAAGATGATGTCCTCGGGCGCGAAGTCCGCCTTCTGCGTGAGCAGCTCGTAGGCTCGCTGGCAGATCGATACCTTGCGCTCGACGGTGTCGGCCTGTCCCAGCTCGTCAAAGGCCATCACGACGACGGCGGCGCCGTAGCGCCTTGCTCGCCGCGCCTTCTCGAGGAAGTCCTCCTCGCCCTCCTTCAGGCTGACCGAGTTCACCACGGATTTTCCCTGGAGGCACTTCAGTCCGGCCTCGATCACCGACCACTTGGAGCTGTCTACCATGATCGGCAGGCGTGCGATCTCGGGCTCGCTGGCGACGAGGTTCAGAAAGACGGTCATCGCCTGCTCGGCGTCGAGCATGGCGTCGTCCATGTTGACGTCGAGGATGTTGGCTCCTCCGCGCACCTGATCGAGAGCCACCGACAGCGCGGCGGAGAAGTCGTCCTTCTTGATGAGGTTCGCGAATCGCCGCGAGCCCGTGACGTTCGTGCGTTCCCCGATCATCACGAAGTTCGAGTCGGGGCGGATCACGAAGTTCTCGAGCCCGCTCAAATGAGTGTACCGCTCCGACAACTCGGGAATGACGCGCGGCGAAATCCCCTCCACTGCCGACGCGATCGCCCGGATGTGGTCGGGCCCGGTGCCGCAACAGCCTCCGATGATGTTGACCAGCCCGCTCCGAGCGAACTCCTCGATCAGCGCCGCCATGGTCTCGGGCGTCTGATCGTACTCGCCCAGGGCGTTCGGCAGTCCCGCGTTCGGATGGCAGCTCACGTAGGTGGTGCAGATCTCGGAGAGCTCCGCTACGTGCGGCCGAACCTCGGCGGCACCGAGCCCGCAGTTCAGTCCGACACTGAGTGGCTTCGCGTGCTCCACCGTGGACCAGAACGCGTCGATCTTCTGCCCAGAGAGGTTTCGACCGCTGAGGTCGGAGAAGCTGACGGAGATCATGAGGGGGAGCTCGACCTCGAGCTCGTCGAAGACGTCGCGGATCGCCATCAGGGCGGCCTTGCAGTTGAGCGAGTCGAATACGGTCTCGACGAGCAGCAGGTCGATCCCCCCGTCCACCAGACCGTGTACCTGCTCCGCATAGGCGCCCCGGACCTGGTCGAAGGTCACGTCGCGGACCGCCGGGTTCTCGACGTTGGTGCCCACCGAGAGGGTCTTGGGGAGCGGCCCGATCGAGCCCGCCGCAAAGCGCGGGCGCTCGGGAGTGCTCGCGCGAGCGCAGGCTCGGCGCGCGAGCTCGGCGGCGGTCTTGTTGAGCTCGTAGGCGATGTCCTCGAGACCGAACTCCGTCTGGGCGATCGAGGTGGCGCTGAAGGTATCGGTGGAGACGATGTCGGCGCCGGCCTCGAGATATCGGACGTGGACGTCCTCGATCACGTCGGGCCGCGTCAGGACCAGGACCTCGGGATCCCCCTTGAGGTCTCTGGGGTGATCCACGAAGCGCTCTCCGCGGAAGTCCGCCTCTTCGAGGCCGACCTTCTGGAGCAGACTCCCCATCGCGCCATCCAGTACCAGGATGCGGCTGGCGAGGAGCTCTTCGATCGCTTGTCCGGGCTTCGCTGCGCTCAACGGTTCCTCCGAGACGGGCGATGATACGTCGGAAATCTCCTCATTGCCGCACCCCAACAGGTCCGCGAGAGAGTCAGAGACGATCGTTCGAATTTCCCCACCCAGACCCCCACCTGCGCCGCCGTAGTTTCGGAGAAGTGCTACTTTGGTCGCTCTTCAAACGGAGGCACACCATGTCCGATTCGGTCGCCTCGAATACGTCGTTGCCCTTCTTTCGGGAGCGTTTCGGACTCGACGACCGCAGCTTGACGGCCGCGCTCGACACCGCTCTGGAGCGACCGCTGGATGCAGCGGACCTCTACTTCGAGTATACGACCTCCGACTCGGTGTCCCTCGAAGAGGGAATCGTGAAGGGAGGCAGTCGGCACCTCGAGCAGGGCGTCGGCGTGCGGGCCCAGAGCGGCGAGCGACAGGGCTACGCGCACTCCGACGAGATCACCGTCGACAGTGTCAAGCTGGCCGCCTCGACGGCGCGAGCGATTGCCGAGGGTGCGGGAGCGGAGCGCTCCGTGTCTGTGCGCGGGGCGGGGGAGCCGCGCCAGAACCTGTACCCCGTGGTGCAGTCCGGGACGGATGTTCCCGTCGAGCGGAAGGTCGGCCTGCTGGAACGGATCGACGAGTACGCGCGCGCCCGCGATCCCCG
>JAUXJB010000177.1 GCA_030624945.1 Deltaproteobacteria bacterium
CGCTGCCTTCGGATGGGATCACATTCGCCCGGAAGCCGCCGCTCATCATCGTCAACGCCTGACCCGTGCGAAGCACCGCATTGTGAAGCGGGTTGCGCGCCAGAAGCTCTGCGGCCGCGGCCGATCGTCGCGCGTCGTCACCCACGAGTTCCAGCAAGGCGCGCCGCACAGCTGGATCTCGTTCGATCCTGGCCAGTCCGGAAAAGTAGAGACGCGTCGTCTCGTTCAACCGGACCGGAGCGCGCCACTCGTGAACGCGCGCCACAGCTCGCGCCAGTGCCGCCAGGGCGTTTGTGGGCAGTGGGACAGAGCCGTGCCCGCTGGGTCCCGTCGCCCGCACCTCGACCTCGTAGTAGATCTTCTCCGTCGTCTGGATGCTGACGAAGCGAACAGCACCGTCCTCGATCCGAATGCGCCCACCCTCGTTCAGGGCAAACTCGGGATCCCCCAGGAGCTCGAGATACTCGTCGATGACGAGATCGATGCCGACCGGCGCCCCCCCTTCCTCGGCGGCCGTCGCGAGCAGAACGACGTCGCGCGAGAGCGTTTCGCGCTGCTCGGCTAACCACAGGAGAGCGGTGGTCGCAGCGGCCAGCATCCCCTTGTCATCGATCGCGCCCCGGCCGTAGAGGTAGCCTTCGCGGATGGTCGGCGAGAACGGCGGGCTCTCCCACTTTTCCGGCTGCACGCCAACCACATCCATGTGCCCCATTAACAACACCGGACGCGCCGTCGGATTCCGAGCCCGCAGATGGGCGACGAAGTTTGCGCGGCCCTCTCCAACGGGAAGCACGTGGACCTCCATGCCCGGTGCCCCGGCCAGCACGGACTCGAGATAGCGCGCCATGAGCAACTCGTCGCCCGGTGGGTTCTGCGTATCGAGTGCGATCATCGCTTCGAGATGGGTGAGCGTTTGCCCTGCGATCGCCTCGCGATCGAACCCCGCTGGTGGTGGAGCGGCCACCGCCCATGCCGACGCCACCGGCTCCGCGGCAGCCGCGGCGAATGTGGCCCCCAAGCTGACGACGAGAGCGCTGACGAGCGCGAACCAACGCATCGTGGAACCTCCAAGGCAGCTGCTGTGCACTAGTGTCCTGTTCCGGGAGTTCCGACGCAATTCTCGCGGCTGAGGCGCCGGGCTCGCAAGGCGCGTGAGCGAGGCGAATCCCTAGATTCGTCGAGCGAGCGCAACGCCGCGAGCGCGGATGCATCGGCCGCCGAGAATGCGAGCGCGCTCCCGGAACAGGACACTAGATACTACCCCGCTCCGCAGGCGCGAGCGCCAGCTCTCGGTCCACGGTTTGGATCAGCTCGGGGCGATGGGTCACCAGCACGCGTGTCATCTCCAGCTTCGAGAGCGACTCGTTGATCCGACGCTCCAGTCGCACGTCCAGGTGCGACGTTCCCTCGTCCAGGAACAGGACACGTGGGCTCCGATACAGGGCGCGGGCCAGCAGTACGCGCTGCCGCTGACCCGCCGACAGCAGCGTCCCCATGTCGCCGATGAGGCTGCCGTACTCCATGGGCATGGCCATGATCTCGTCGTGAACCGCGGCCAGCTCGGCACACGACATGATCTTCTCGAAGTCACCCTCGGGATCGAACAGGCAGATATTGTCCGCGATCGATCCCGAGAGAAGCTGGTCGTTCTGCATCACCGCAGCCGCCTGGCTGCGATAGCTGCCGAGTCCCAGCGCCGCGAGCGGCCGCCCGTCCACGCGCACCTCCCCCTGAGTGGGCTCGAGAAGCCCGAGCATGACCTTCACGAGCGTGGTCTTTCCACAGCCCGAGGGCCCGGTGATCGCGATCGACTCGCCCGGCCTGATCGCCAGGTTCAAGTTCTGGAAGACCGCCGGGTCGGAGACCGCGTAGCGAAACGAGAGGTCGACCAGCTCCAGGGCTCCTCTGAGCGGTCTGCCGAGCGTCTGCCGAATAGACCCTTCCTCTGGCGGAGTGAATGCGATGTCCGCGAGGCGCTCGAGGTGCAGGCGGACCATGCCCAACTCGACGAACTGATCGATCAGCGCCGAGATCGCGCGGGTGAACTGTCCCTTGTACGAGAGAAACGCGAACAGCATCCCCACGCTCATCTCCGAATCGAGCACCATTCCCGCACCGAGGCAGATCACGAGCACATTTTCCAGGCCGAAGAGAAAGCCGTTGAGCGCGTCGTGTCCGATGGACAGCTTCCCGAGCCGGATCCCCGCGTTCACCAGATCGGCATGCCGACTCTCCCAGACGGCCTGACGCTGCGCCTCGGACCCGAAGATCTTGATGCTCTGCATCCCTCGCAGGGTCTCGATCAGGTTCGAATCCTCTCGGGCGCCGGCGGCGATCTGCTCCTCCGAGAGCTCTCGGAGTGGCGAGATCAGCGCGGCGCGGGCCAGGCCATAGAGAGCGACCGAACCGAGCACGAGCCAGGAGAGCAACGGACTGTAGACGAAGATCATCACCAACGTCGCGATCGCCATGAGGCCATCGAGCACGACGGCGATCAGTCCCGTGGTGAGAAGCTTTCTGATCGGCTCCAGCGATCCGAAGCGCGACAGGACATCTCCGATGTGGCGCTTCTCGAAGTAGGCCATCGGAAGCCGCACAAGGTGTCGGAAAAGGTTCGCCCCGATCTGGAAGCTGAGCTCGGCACCCATGTGCAGAACGAGATAGGACCGCAGTGCCTTCGTCCCGAGGGTGATCAGCATGACCAGCAGGAACGCCACGGCCAGAACGGAAAGGAGGTCCTCGTCGTGCCTCGCGAGCCCCTCGTCCACGACCAGCTGCATGTAGAACGGGCTGGCGAGCGCGAAGAGTTGCAGGAGCAGAGATATGCTCAGCAGCTGCGCCAGGGCTCGCTTCAGTCCGAAGGCGTGCTCCCAGAGGTCCGTGAGACGCAGGCTCTCACGCTCCGTTCTTCGCTCGAACCGCCGCGTCGGAGCGAGCTCCAGCGCCACTCCGGTCACGTGCGGAGACGCTTCCGAGGGCGCGTAGGTGCGTCGACCGAGAGCCGGGTCGTGAACGACCAGACGTTTCCGGGAGGCCCGCGTCAGAACGACAAAATGGTTCATGTCCCAATGGAGGATGACGGGTGTGCGCAGCTTCCAGAGCTCGTCCAGGCCCACTCGCAGCGGGCGACAGCGAAGATCGAGCTGTTCGGCCAGAGTCATCAGCGACTTCAAGCTGGCCCCTCGCAGCGAGATCGGGTACCGCCGCCGCAGGGAACCGAGATCGATCCGGTGCCCGTGATAGCTCGACACCATCGCGAGACAGGCCAGGCCGCACTCGGTAGCCTCACTCTGCAGGATAACGGGCAGCGAAGAGCGACCCGAGAGCCGCA
The DNA here is from genome assembly GCA_030624945.1 of Deltaproteobacteria bacterium. Classification (GTDB taxonomy): domain Bacteria; phylum Myxococcota_A; class UBA9160; order SZUA-336; family SZUA-336; genus JAUXJB01. Next base: position 3,332 of record JAUXJB010000177.1, read on the forward strand.
GCCGCGAAACCCGGGCGGTCATCTCGGCGGAGGATCCGGGACAGATGCTTCGCTCGAGCTCCTCGCAGCGTCCCAGAGCTCCGGCAGCGTTTGCCACAACAGCCACTCACCGGGCGCGCGGCGAATCCACCGCTCGGCCCGCGTGGCGAGCTCTTGCATGAGCCGCGCCGTCGCCCGCTCCAGATCTTCGCCCTCCCGCAGCCGTGCGACGATCGGAGTCTCGATCTCCAAAATGTCCCGCCCATCGGCGTCCGCGTAGCTGACCACCGGAAGGATGACGGCACCGCTCAGGATGGCCAGCGTTGCTGGGCCTGCGGGGAAGCTCGCGCCGCGATCGAAGAAGCGCACGATCGCAGACCTCCGCGTTCCGAATGAGGGGGGAGCATCGAAGAAGATGACGAGCGCGTTGCCCTGACGTAGCTCCTCTCGCGCTCGCAGGGCGGGCCGGTCCGAGAGGCGGATCACGTTCACCTCGACACCAGCGCGTTCGAAGTGTCGGTAGGCGAGATCCTCCTGCCGGGTTCGTTCCCGCATCTTGATGATGCTGAGTCGCCGATCGGACGGAGAGATTTGGACGAGCTTCGCAACTCCGCGCAAGTAGCTGCCCATATGAATCGTCGCCAGGACAATGGGAATTCGCTCACCCCCCTCCACGAAATCCTCGACGATCTCCGAGTAGTCGTGAACGAACTTCGGGCCGATCACCTCCACGCGCTCGGCGATGCGCGATACATGAGCCGATCTGCAGGTCGCAAAGTACTGATGGTCGCAGTGCAAAAGGCAGGTGCGGCGAAAGTGATCCAAGGAGATCCGCCGGGCTTCTCGAGGAGATTCACCCAGCACAAGCTCGATGATCGCGGAAGTGCGACGGTGTGCGGTGCGGCCGAACACGACGTAGGCCGCGCCTCCCAGCGCGCGAACGCCGCGTCGAGCCAGCCTTCCCGGAAGCAGCGTCGAGAGGAGGAG
>JAUXJB010000092.1 GCA_030624945.1 Deltaproteobacteria bacterium
GTATCTGGGCTCGCCCCGGATGGCCGAGATGGTCATAGGCGAGACGGCGACGCTCGAGGAGATGGGGGGCGCCCGCATGCACTGCAGCGTCAGTGGCTGCGGGGACGTGCTGTGTGCGGACGAGGCAACCGCGATCGCGGGGGCCCGCCGCTACCTCTCCTACCTCCCGGGGTCGGCCGGTGAGCTTCTTCCCAGCGCGGAGGCGCGCCCCCCGGCCAGGTCGTCCGACGACCTCGCCGCCGCCATTCCCGAGGACGAGAACCGGCCCTTCGACATGTTCGAGATCATCGACCGCGTAGTCGATTCCGACTCGTTCTTCGAGATCAAGAAGCTCTGGGCGCGCGAGCTCGTCACGGGCTTTGCGCGAATCGACGGGCTTCCCATCGGTGTGATCGCTAACCAGCCCAAATGGAGGGGAGGCGTGCTCTTCGTCGACTCGGCCGACAAGGCGGCCCGTTTCATCCAGACCTGCGACGCGTACGGCCTGCCGCTCCTCTACCTGGCCGATGTGCCCGGCTTCATGATCGGAACGAAGGTCGAGCGCGAGGGGATTATTCGCGCGGGAGCCAAGATGATCTCGGCGGTCGCCGAGGCGACCGTGCCGCGCATCTCCGTGATCGTCCGCAAGGCCTATGGCGCCGGGCTCTACGCCATGTGCGGTCCCGGCTTCTCCCCCGATGCGTGCATTGCGCTTCCCACGGCAAAGATCGCGGTGATGGGTGCCGAGGCGGCGGTGAACGCCGTCTTCTACAACAGGATCCAGGAGACGCCGGAGGCGGAGCGGGAGGCACTCATCCAGAACCTGCGGAGCGAGTACGAGAGGGACATCGACCTCCGGCTGCTGGCCTCCGAGCTCGTGGTCGACGACGTGGTGCCCCCCGAGCGGCTGCGCGCGGACCTCGTTCGCCGCTTTTCGCTAATCTCAGATCGCCCCGAGGACGAACTCCCGCCAAAGAAACGCGGTATCCGGCCCGTCTGACGCGGATCAGAGACGGCGGGCCGTGAGCGGGCCGCAGCGAGTTCCCGACGTGGGGACGGAGAGAGGGCCGAGATGGGTATTGCGCCGTTGAGTGTCGACGCAGCGATCGCGGGTCGCGGGCCTCTGCGCGTGGTCACGGCCGCGGCGCTCTTCGATGGGCACGACGTCTCGATCAACATCATGCGGCGTCTGCTCCAATCGCTGGGCGCCGAGGTGATTCACCTCGGACACGACCGGTCGGTAGACGACGTGGTCACCGCCGCGCTCCAGGAGGACGCCGATGCGGTGGCGGTCTCCTCCTATCAGGGCGGCCACCTCGAGTTCTTCAAGTTCCTGCTGGACAGGCTACGCGAGTGCGGTGCGGGACACGTGCGGGTGTACGGCGGGGGCGGGGGCGTCATCTCCCGGGCAGAGGTGGCCGAGCTCCACGACTACGGGGTCACGCGGATCTTCCGACCGGAAGATGGGCAGCGACTGGGGCTGCAGGGGATGATCCGAGAGATCGTGGATGCGGGCACGAGCCGCCCGGAGGTCGAATGGCAAACAGAGGTCGAACGCCTCTCGACAGGCGAGCCGACGGCGATCGCCCGCCTGATCAGCTTGTTCGAAGAGCGAGCTGACGCGGAAGAGACCGGCCTGGCGCCGCTGCGCAGAGCGCTCGCGAGCCGCCGCGCGGAGCCCGCTCCCGTCGTGGGATTCACGGGCACGGGCGGGGCGGGCAAGTCCAGCCTGGTCGACGAGCTCGTGCGGCGCTTCCGGCGGGAGGACCCGGAGCGGCGCATCGGCGTGGTCTGCGTGGACCCGACGCGCCGGCGCACGGGAGGTGCGCTGCTCGCAGACCGCCTACGAATGAACGCGATCGAGCCGCCGCACGTCTACGTGCGCTCGCTCGCGACCCGGCGGGCGCACCTGGCGATATCGCGCGCGGTGGCCGACGCCGTGGGCGTTCTTCAAGCTGCGGGCTTCGACCTGATCTTCGTCGAGACGGCGGGCATCGGACAGGCCGATTCGGAGATAGCGGATCTCGTCGATCTGTCGGTGTACGTCATGACACCGGAGTACGGGGCGCCGTCCCAGCTGGAAAAGATCGACATGCTCGAGCTCGCAGATGCCGTGGTGCTGAACAAGTGCGACCGACGAGAGGCGGGCGATGCGCTGCGCGATGTGCGCAAGCAGTGGCGTCGCAATCACCGCGACGGTTCCCCGTCGGATGCGGACACGCCCGTCTACCCCACCGTGGCCAGCCGTTGGGACGACGCCGGCATCGATCGCTTCACGCAGGCACTGGGCGCGCTGATCGCGGAGCGCGGCTTCACGGGCTTCCCGCGTAGGGTCGTGAGAGCTCCGGTCGAGCGGGCCGGGCTGCCACTGATACCGGCGGAGCGGGGTCGCTACCTGGCGGAGATCGCCGAGACGGTGCGGGGCTATCGCAACCGGGCCCTGGACCAGGCCGCCACCGCGCGCCGGGTCTGGGGGATCGCGCAGGCGCTCGAGGAGCTGGGAGACGAACGACCGGAGCCCGGAGTGGGCCAGCCGTCCGACGGCGCGGTCTCGCGAGCGCCCCAGGGCGAGGACTCGGACGCGATACTGTCCCTGCGTCGACGCTACGACGAGCTCGCCGGGGAGCTCGGGGACGGCCTTTGCCGCGAGCTCGCCAACTGGCCCCGGACCCGCGAACGCTACCGCGCGGACAGCCAGTCCTACCGGGTGCGCGAGCGCGACATCCCGATCGCCAACTGGACGGAGACCCTGTCCGGACTCGCGGTGCCGCGCGTGGCGGTACCGGACCTCGACGACTGGGGAGCGCGCGTCCGCTATCTGGCCTTCGAGAACCTGCCCGGCCACTTCCCGTTCACGAGCGGTGTGTTCCCGTTCAAGCGGACGGGCGAGGAGGATCCGGCGCGGATGTTCGCGGGCGAGGGCACGCCCGAGCGCACCAACCGTCGCTTTCACCTTCTCTGTCGCGGCCAGTCCGCGGTGCGCCTCTCCACCGCGTTTGACAGCGTCACGCTGTACGGGCGCGATCCAGACGCGCGACTGGACATCCACGGCAAGGTGGGCACATCGGGAGTCTCCGTGGCGACGGTGGACGACGCGAAGAAGCTCTACTCGGGCTTCGATCTCGTGGATCCGAAGACCTCGGTCTCGATGACCATCAACGGTCCCGCGCCGGTCCTGCTCGCCTTCTTCTTCAACGCCGTGATCGATCAGTGCGTCGAGAAGCACCTGCTCGAGACGGGGCAGATGGAGCGGGTGAAGCGGGAGCTCGCGGGGCGCGGTCGGCCCGGCTACGCGGGCGCGCTCCCCGAGGGACACACGGGCCTGGGCCTGTACCTGCTCGGCGTGTCGGGCGATGAGATGGTGGACAGGGTGACCTACGCGAGGATCAAGGCGGATGCTCTGGGCAGGGTCCGCGGCACCGTCCAGGCGGACATCCTCAAGGAGGACCAGGCCCAGAACACGTGCATCTTCTCGACCGAGTTCGCCCTCCAGATGATGGGCGACATCCAGGAGTACTTCTGCCAGAACGCGATCCGGAACTTCTACTCCGTCTCGATCTCCGGCTACCACATCGCGGAAGCCGGGGCGAACCCGATCACGCAGCTGGCGTTCACCTTGGCCAACGCCTTCACCTACTGCGAGACCTATCTGGCGCGAGGTCTTCTGGTGGACGACTTCGCGCCGAGCTTCTCGTTCTTCTTCAGCAACGGTCTCGATCCCGAGTACGCCGTGATCGGCCGGGTGGCGCGGCGCATCTGGGCCGTGGCCCTGCGCGACCGCTACGGCGCCTCCGAGCGCAGCCAGAAGCTCAAGTATCACATTCAGACCTCCGGGCGGTCTCTGCACGCACAGGAGATGGGGTTCAACGACATACGCACGACCCTGCAGGCACTGCTCGCTCTGGCGGACCACTGCAACAGCCTCCACACGAATGCCTACGATGAGGCCGTGACGACCCCCACGGCCGAGTCGGTGAGGCGCGCGCTCGCGATCCAGCTCGTGCTGAATCGCGAGTTCGGCCTGCTGAAGAACGAGAACCCGCTCCAGGGCTCGTATCTGATCCAGGAGCTCACCGACCTGGTGGAGAAGGCCGTTCTCCAGGAGTTCGAGCGGCTCTCGGAGCGGGGCGGCGTGCTGGGAGCGATGGAGAGGATGTACCAGCGCGGCAAGATCCAGGACGAGAGCCTGGACTACGAGGCCAAGAAGCACTCGGGCGAGCTGCCCATCATCGGGGTGAACACCTTCGTTGAGCCCGAGAACGAGGGACAGGCCCCGCAGCCCCGAGAGCTGATTCGCGCCTCCGAGGCGGAGAAGCGCCAGCAACTCGAGAGCCTGACCCGCTTCCACGAGCGACATGCGGAGCGGTCGGCGGGGGCCCTGCGCCGGCTCCGAGACGTGGCCTCGCGGGGAGGCAACGTGTTCGCGGAGCTGCTAGAGGTGACGAAGGTCGCGAGCCTGGGACAGGTGTCCGACGCCCTCTTCGAGGTTGGGGGGCGCTACCGTAGGGCGATGTGAGAAGGTTGGCGCGGCACCCGCAAAGAGGAAAGTGAGCATGCAGGACCCCAAGGGCAAGGCAGACCTGGCCGCCTGGCGCGAGGCCGCCTCCAAGGAGCTCCGTGGGGCGGATCCCTCGACCCTGGAGTGGGAAACCCCCGAAGGAATCACGATCAAGCCGCTCTACACCGCGGCGGACCTCGAGGAGCTGGAGTACGTGGACAGCGTCCCGGGCCTCTCTCCCTTCCTGCGCGGCCCGCGCGCGACCATGTACGCGAATCGCCCCTGGACGCTCCGCCAGTACGCCGGCTTCTCCACTGCCGAGGAGTCCAACGAGTTCTACCTGGCAAACCTGAAGGCGGGCCAGAAGGGCCTTTCGGTCGCGTTCGATCTCGCAACCCACAGGGGCTACGACTCGGACCACCCGCGCGTCGTGGGAGACGTGGGCAAGGCCGGCGTGGCGGTCGACTCGATCGAGGACATGAAGGTCCTGTTCCGCGGCATACCCCTCGACGAGATGTCCGTGTCGATGACCATGAACGGTGCGGTGCTCCCGACCGTCGCCTGCTTCGTGGCGGCTGCCGAGGAGCAGGGCGTCGATCGATCGAAGCTCACCGGAACCATCCAGAACGACATCCTGAAGGAGTTCATGGTCCGGAACACCTACATCTACCCGCCCGAGCCGAGCATGCGGATCGTCGCCGATTTGATCGCGTTCATGGCGAGGAACATGCCGCGCTTCAACTCGATCTCGATCAGCGGCTACCACATGCAGGAGGCCGGGGCGACCCAGGTCCAGGAGCTGGCGTTCACGCTCGCCGATGGGATCGAGTACGTACGGGCCGCGCTCAGCGCGGGCCTGGGCATCGACGAGTTTGCGCCGCGACTCTCGTTCTTCTGGGGGATCGGCATGAACTTCTTCCTGGAGATCGCGAAGCTGCGAGCCGCGCGGTTGCTCTGGGCCAAGCTGATGGCCGGCTTCAATCCGAAGGACCCCCGCTCGTCCATGTTGCGCACCCACTCTCAGACCTCGGGCGCGAGCCTCACGGAGCAAGATCCCTACAACAACGTGGTGCGCACCACCGTCGAGGCCATGGCGGCGGTGTTCGGCGGCACGCAGTCCCTGCACACCAACGGCTTCGATGAGGCCGTGACGCTGCCGACGCCCTTCTCCGCGCGCATCGCACGGAACACCCAGCTCATCCTCGCCGAGGAGACGGGCATCACGCGTGTGATCGATCCGCTGGCCGGCAGCTACTACGTCGAGAGCCTGACGCACAGCATCGCCCGCGAGGCGTCGAAGCTGATCGACGAGGTGGAGGAGCTGGGGGGCATGACCAGGGCGATCGAGGCGGGCATGCCGAAGCTCCGGATCGAGGAGTCGGCGACCCGCAAGCAGGCGCGCATCGACCGGGGAGAGGAGACCATCGTCGGTGTGAACCGCTACCGGGCGGAAGAGCAGACCGAGGTGGAGATCCTGGACATCGACAACAGCGAGGTGAGACGTCGACAGATCGAGCGGCTCGATCGGATCCGCGCGGAGCGCGACGCCGAGCGGGTGCGTCAGGCGCTGGAGGCCCTGACCGCAGCCGCGGGAGACAGGAGCCGGAACCTGCTCGAGGATGCGATCGAGGCCGCGAAGGCGCGAGCGACTGTCGGCGAGATCTCGGAGGCGCTGGAGAAGGTCTACGGGAGGCACCGCGCCGAGATCCGCAGCGTCTCGGGTGTCTACGCCGCGGCCTACCAGGGCGACGAGGATTTCGAAGCCCTGCGGGCGGACATCGAGGACTTCGTCGAGGACGAGGGGCGGCAGCCCCGGATCCTCGTCGCGAAGCTCGGCCAGGACGGTCACGATCGGGGCGCCAAGGTCATCGCGACCGCCTTCGCGGACATGGGCTTTGACGTCGACGTGGGCAGCCTGTTTCAGACCCCCGAAGAGGTCGCGCGCCAGGCGGTCGAGAACGACGTTCACGTGGTCGGGATCTCCAGCCAGGCGGCCGGGCACA
>JAUXJB010000044.1 GCA_030624945.1 Deltaproteobacteria bacterium
GCCTCCTGAACCCCCTCGTCCAGGTACTCTTCGGCGACCCGCTTCATCTCTCGCAGTATGATCCCGGAGATCTCGGAGGCCGTGTATACGCGCCCTGCGATCTGGATACGCGTATCTCCATTCGGACCTTCGACGACCTCATACGGCAGCAGTTCCCGGGCCCGCACGACTTCCACAGAATCGAAGGTACGTCCGATCAGACGCTTGGCGGCGTATACCGTGTTGCGGGCGTTGGTCACCGCCTGACGCTTTGCCAGATGGCCCACCAGCCGCTTGCCCTCGTCGGTTACCGCGAAGATCGACGGTGTGGTCTTGTAGCCGCCCGTGTTCGGGATGACGACGGGCTGCCCGTCCTCCATGACCACCACACAGGAATTCGTCGTTCCGAGATCAATTCCGATTACCCGGGCCATTGGCTCCCTCTGTTCGCCGACCCTCTAGAGGGTCTGCAGCTCCGCTCTGACTTCTGGATCCATTGGGTCTAGCTCCCAGGCGCGTTGCAGGTGCTTTCGCGCTTTCGCGACATCTCCCTTCGCCTTGAACACTTGACCCAAAACCTTGAGCCCACGCACGGAATCTCCCTCCAGAGCGACCGCTCTCTCGGCGAACTCGCGCGCCTCCTTCCACTTTCTCGCTTCGCACAGAAGCTCGGCCACCGTCTCGGCCAGCTCGGCATCCGTCGGGCGCAGTTGAGACGCTTCTGCGAGCATCTCCATCGCGGCTTCGTGCTCACCGCGCTTCAACATGGCGCGCCCGCGACTCAACGCCTCCTCCCCCCGCTTGGCATTCGCTTCGAGTACGACTTCGGCGAGCTCGTCGTGGATGTCCTGATCGCGCGGGTCGAACGCCAGCGCGTGCTTGAGGAGCGACAGTGCGCGCCCCCAGTTGCCGGCCTCTTTGTACGTGAGCGCCTGCTCGAAATGTTTCCTGGCCTTCGATCGGCTCTGCTCCAGCTGTCTTTCCAGGCCGTGCAGCAGGTTTTGGCGCGACTGCAAGCCCTGCCGATCTCGGAGAGACGGACCTTGTGAAGGATCGTGCTTCGAAACGGCCTGGTTACACGGTGGAGTATCTCCGGGAGCCCTGCGTCTGTGCAGCGTCCCGCCCTCTGCGAGGAGTCTGTCGTAGCTCTTGCGCAGGTCCGGATCGCGCAGGACGTCGTTGGCCGCGACGACCTTCTTGTAGATCTCGGTGAGCAGGGGGCCGTACGCACCGACCTGCTTCTTGAAATGGCGGTCCGGATGGAAGCGCTTGGACCGCTCGAAGAACGCGTTGCGCACGGCGGTGTCATCGGCCCCTTGGTCGATACCGAGCAGCTCGTAGTAGTTGAGCCGGGGAAGGGCGCGGGCCAGGTCGCGAAGCTCGGCCTGGAACTCGGTCGACAGCTCGACCGTTTCCGTCGAAGCTCCTGGCTCTGGAGAGCCTCGCCCGCTACCGCCGCTCGAGTTCATACCTCACCGCTCTCCGATACGCACCGAATCCCCTAAGCTATCGGGACCATTGGCGGGAAAGTTGAGCCCGAATGGCGGACACGGGCGCGTCTGACGCGTCACCCGGAGGTGCCCAAGAGGGCGGGAATCCTAAGCGAGCAAGCGCTCTAAGATCGCCTTTTGCACGTGCAGGCGGTTCTCCGCTTGATCGAACACGAGCGAGGCCTCCGACTCGAATACTTCGGCGGTAATCTCGTCTCCTCGGTGGGCCGGCAGGCAATGCAAGATCTTGACCCCCTCCGGTGCAGCCCCGACGAGGGCCCGATTGATCTGATATGGCGCGAAGATCACTCGACGTTCTGCCGCCTCGTCCTCCTGGCCCATGCTCGCCCAGACGTCCGTGTAGAGAAACGCCGCGTCCTTGACCGCCGTCCGCGGGTCCGTCTCCAGGTGGATCTCGCCCCCCGACGAGCCGGCCAGCTCGAGACCCCGCCGGACGATCGCGGCGTCCGGCGCGTAATTCGGGGGCGTACAGACCGTGAGCTTCATCCCCATGCGGCCCGCCAGATGGATGAGCGAGTGGGAGACGTTGTTCCCGTCGCCGATGTACACCAGACGCCCCCCCCGCAGATCGCCGTTCTCCTGGATCGTGAGCGCGTCTGCCATGGCCTGGCAGGGGTGCAGGAGGTCCGTCAGTGCGTTCACGACGGGAACGCCCCCCCAGCGCGCGAGGTCTTCGAGCACGTCGTGGCCGTAGGTGCGCGCCACGATCCCGTGGCACCAGCGCGACAGGTTGCGAGCAACATCCTCGATGGGCTCTCGCTCACCGATGCTCACCTGGCCGAACGGCAGATAGACGCTGTGACCGCCGAGCTCCGCGATGCCGACGTCAAAGGTCACGAAGGTGCGGAGGCTGGGCTTGGCGAAGTAGAGCAAGACCGAGCGGCCCTCGAGAGAGCGCACCGTCTCGCCACGGGCCCGCCCGGCCTTGAGCTCGGAAGCGCGTGAGAGCAGGTCCTCGAGGGCCGGACCGGGCCAATCCGCCAACGAGAGAAAGCTCGAAGGGGTGTCCTCAGTTCTTCCGGACAAGCTTGGTTCCGACGCCTCCATCGGTGAAGATCTCGAGCAATAGCGCGTGTGAGACTCTGCCGTCAATAATGTGTGTGGAGGTCACGCCTCCCTCGAGCCCTCGAATGCAGCACTCGAGCTTGGGAATCATCCCGCCCTTCACACTGTCGTCGGCGATCGCGGCCCGCGCTTCTTCGACGGTCATGTGAGACTGCAGCTTGCCGGAGGTATCGAGCACGCCCTCGACATCCGTCAGCAGGATCAGTTTCTCGGCACACACCGCTTCCGCGATACTCGACGCCGCGACATCAGCGTTCACATTGTAGGTGTGGCCGTCGGCATCGAGACCGATCGGCGCGATCACGGGGATCAGGCCGTTTTGGGTCATCGTCGTGATCAGGGAATTGTCGATAACCTCGGGCATACCGACGCGACCCAGATCCTCGCCCGATGACGATTTGAGCGGTCGAACCCGCATGAGTTCGCCGTCTTTGCCGGTCAGACCGACGGCGCGTCCTCCGGCGCGACCGATCAACGATACGATCTCGGCGTTGATCCCCCCTCCGAGGACCATCTCGACCACTTCCATGGTCTCTTCATCGGTGACGCGCATGCCGTCCACGAAGCGCGTCTCGATGCCGAGCCGCTTCAGCATGTGCCCGATCTGCGGGCCACCGCCGTGGACGATCACCGGTCGCAGCCCGATGTAGCGCAGCAGCGTCACGTCGGTAGCAAACGACGCTTTCAGCTCCGCATCGACCATCGCGGCCCCGCCGTACTTGATCACGATGGTCTTGTCGTAGAACGCCCGGATGTACGGCAGCGCCTCGACGAGAATACCGGCCTTTTCGATCAGCTTCTCCATGGTATCCGCGACGCGTTAGAGCACGAATCTCGAGAGGTCGCGATCCCCCGCGATCGCCTCCAGGCGCTTTCTCACCTCCGCAGCATCGAGAGTCACGGTCTGCCCGGCCATGTCGGGTGCCCCGAAGAGCTCGGCCTCGAGCAGTCTCTCGAGCACCGTGTGGAGCCGCCGGGCCCCGATGTTCTCCGTCGAGAGGTTGACCTCGTACGCGATGCGCGCGATTTCCTCGATCGCATCCGGCTTGAACTCCAGCCCCACGCCCTCGGTGGCGAGCAGCGCCTCGTACTGCTTGGTGAGCGCGTTCTTCGGCTCCAGCAGGATCTGCACGAATGCCGCTTGATCCAGGTCGTGGAGCTCGACGCGTATGGGGAAGCGGCCCTGCAGCTCGGGAATGAGATCCGACGGGCGGGAGACGTGGAACGCGCCCGCTGCGATGAACAGGATGTGATCGGTCCGCACGCTGCCGTGCTTGGTCTGCACGCTAGACCCCTCGATGATCGGCAGGAGATCGCGCTGGACGCCCTCACGCGAGACGTCCGTACCCCAGCTCTCGCGGCGCGTGATCTTGTCGAGCTCGTCGAGAAAGACGATACCGGACTGCTCGACGCGCTCGATGGCTCGCTCGCGCACGGCCTCCTGATCGATCAGCCGATGCGCTTCTTCGCCTTCGAGAATCTCCCGCGCCTGTTTCACCGACATGCGCCGGATGTGCTTGCCCTTGGACATCATGTTCCCCATGAGGTCCCGGAGGTTGAAGCCCATCTCCTCCACGCCCTGAGGCGAGAAGATCTCGAGCGTCGGGCCCGCGCGATCCTGTGTCTCGATCTCGACCTCGCGCTCCTCGAGCTCGCCCGAGCGCAGCTTCTCGCGCAGCCGCTCTCGCGTCGCATCCGCGCCGGTCGCCTCGCCCGGACGGGGGAACAGCGCATCGAGCAGGCGCTCCTCGGCGATCCGCTCCGCCGAGGCGTGGACCTTGCCGGCCTCCTCGTCCCGGACCAGCGCGATTCCCACCTCGACGAGGTCGCGGATGATCGACTCGACGTCGCGCCCGACGTAGCCGACCTCCGTGAACTTCGACGCCTCGACCTTCGCGAAGGGCGCGCCCGCGAGCTTGGCCAGGCGGCGCGCGATCTCGGTCTTGCCGACACCGGTGGGGCCGATCATGAGGATGTTCTTGGGGTGGATGTCCTCCTGCAGATCCTCGTCCACCTGCTGGCGGCGCCAGCGATTTCGCAGAGCGATCGCGACTGCACGCTTGGCGTCGCTCTGGCCCACGATGTAGCGGTCGAGCTCGGAGACAACCTCGCGCGGAGTGAACGATCTCAAGTCGTGATCTCCTCGATGGTGATCTGATCGTTGGTGTAAACGCAGATGCCCGCAGCAATCTGCATGGCCTGTTCCGCGATCTCGCGGGCGGAGAGATCCGTAGCGGCCATGAGCGCCCGCGCCGCGGCCCGCGCGTAGCCGCCGCCCGAGCCGATGGCGGCGATCCCGTCGTCGGGCTGAATCACGTCCCCGTTCCCCGAGAGCAGCAAGGTCTCGTTGGCATCGGCCACCAGCAGGAGCGCCTCGAGCGCGCGCATGCTGCGGTCGGTGCGCCAGTCCTTCGCGAGCTCCACGGCCGCGCGGCGGAGCACCCCGAACTCCTCCAGCTTGGCCTCGAAGCGCTCGACCAGCGCCACCGCATCCGCGGTCGATCCCGCGAACCCGGCCAGCACGCTGCCCCCACGCAGCCGCTGGATCTTGTTCGCCGTGTTCTTCACGACCGTGTCGCCCATGCTCACCTGGCCGTCGGCCGCGATGGCCACGGTACCGCCCCGGCGTACCGCGATCACGGTAGTCGCATGCGTTTCCAAGAAACTCATCCTCTCCCCTCGCGTTGCTTCGCCAGCGATCCGTCCGGATCCCGCGAGCGCGGATGCGCCTGCCGGTAGACCCGGGCCAGTCGCTCGGCCGACACGTGGGTATAGCGCTGCGTGGTCTGGAGCCGCTCGTGCCCGAGCAGCTCCTGGATCGCCCGCAGATCGACGTCCGCGTCGAGCAGATGCGTAGCATAGCTGTGCCGGAGCGTGTGCGGGCTCGCGGGCCTGGCGATCCCGACCTCGAGGAGCCGCCGCCGCAGGATCTTGCGAACCCCGCGGTCCGACAGCCGACCGCCGCGCGCATTCAGGAACAGGGGCTCGCCGAGCAGCCCCGGACGCGTGCGCGGCTCCAGATAGGCGAATACCGAGGCGCGCGCCTGACCTGGCACCGGGACCACGCGCTGCCGGTTGCCCTTTCCCCGAACCCGCAGCTCCGCCCGATCGCGATCGAGATCCCGCACGTCGAGAGTCGTGAGCTCTCCGACTCGAAGCCCGGTGCTGTAGAGCAGGTCAAAGAGCGCGCGGTCGCGCCGCTCGAGCTCCGGGCGACGGGGCGGACCTTCGGCTTCGATCAGCTGCTCGCAGTCCTCTGCACTGAGGGGGGCGGGCAGGCGCTGCTCGGGCTTCGGTCCGGGTAGCCCCTCCGTCGGGTCCTTGGGCATCTGGCCCCCTCGCACGCGGTACCGGAAGAAACAGCGCAGCGCCGAGAGCCGGCGCGTTCGGGTCGCCGGCTTGTGGCTGCGGTGAAAGCCCGCGAGGTAGGCCCGCACGGCGAGTGCATCGACGTTTCCGAGTCCCCCGGCGCGCTCGCACTCCGGGCTCTCCGCCAGGCGCCGGACATCTGCGACATAGGCGCGCACCGTGTGGGGCGAGAACCCGCGGTCCGCCTCCAGATAGCGGCGGAAGTCGGCGAGGGCCGTGCGCTCCGCCGGGGTCACGGGAGAACCGCCCCGACTGTCTCCACCCATGGGGTGAGGTCCGCGAGCGCGCGCGCGCTCATCCGCAGATTGCGCTCCCGCTTCGGCGTCCGCTTCGCCTGCCCGTCCATGGGTGGGAACAATCCGTAGTTCACGTTCATCGGCTGGAAGCTCTCGGGGTTCGACCGGCCCAGGTGCGCGAGCAAGGCGCCGAGGGCGGTCGTCGGCGGCGGCGCGGTCACCAGCTCGCCCCGGGCGCGGGCCGCCGCGAAGATCCCCGCCAGGAGACCCAGCGCGGCGGACTCCACATAGCCCTCGACACCCGCGATCTGCCCGGCGAGATAGAGCCCCGGGCGCTCGCGGTGCTGAAGCTCCGCGTCCAGCAGGACCGGCGAGCGCACGAAGGTGTTGCGGTGCGAGGAGCCGTAGCGGGCGAACACCGCACCCGACATCCCGGGGAGTTTTCGGAAGATCCGCCTCTGCTCACCGATCCGGAGCTTGGTCTGGAAGCCGACCGCGTTGTAGAGCGTCCCGGTCTTGTCCTCCTGCCGGAGCTGCACCACCGCGAAAGGCGGCTGCCCGCCGCGCGGATCGCGCAGCCCGACGGGCTTCATCGGTCCGAACGCCAGCGTGTCCCGACCGCGCTCGGCCATCACCTCGATGGGCAGACACGCCTCGAAGTAGATCGCCTTCTCGAAGCGGTGCAGGGGAACCTTCTCGGCCCGCACCAGCTCGTCGACGAACGCGTAGTACTGCTCGCGCGAGAGGGGAATGTTCAGGTAGTCGCCGTCTCCGTCCTCGTAGCGCGATGCCCGAAAAATCACGTCATAGTCGAGGCTGTCCGCGTAGACCGTCGGCGAGATCGAGTCGTAGAAGTAGAGCGAGTCCCCGCAGAGCGGACGAATCGCCTCCGCCAGCGCGTCCGATGTCAGGGGCCCGGTCGCCAGCACCACGAGCCCTTCGGGAAGCTCGCTGACCTCCTCCCGGACGATCTCGATCCGGGCGTGCCCGGCGACGGCCTCGGTGACTTGCTCGGAAAACCGCACACGGTCGACCGCCAGGGCCTTGCCCGCGGGAACCCGGGACGCATCGGCAGCGCCCAGGATGAGCGAGTCGAGCCGGCGCATCTCCTCGTGGAGGAGACCGATGGCGTTGGACTCCGCGTCGGACCGAAAGCTGTTGGAGCACACCAGCTCCGCCAGCCCCTCACTCGTATGGGCATCCGAGAAGCGCACGGGCTTCATCTCGTAGAGCCGCACGCGCACGCCCCTGCGCGCCAGCTGCCACGCGGCCTCGCAGCCCGCCAGGCCGCCGCCAATCACGCTCACCAGCTCTCTCATGGGACGCCGGAGGATAGCTCAGCGCAGGAGCACCACCCGGGCCCCCTCGCGGGCAATCCTCCCCGCCAGCTCGAGATCCAGCAGCACCGCGGCGAGCCTGTCCGCAGGGAGCCCCAGTGTCCGTACGAGCTCGTCCGCCCCCCGCGGTCCGTCCCGCAGCTCGGCCAGCACGCGCCCGGGCATGCTCTCCGGGAACTCCAGCTCCCGCTGGTCCGGTCGCGCTGCCTTGCGGGCGGCTATCACACCCACCAGCACCCGCAGATCCTCCGCATCCAGGATGGGGTGGGCCGTCCGCAGCAGCGCGTTCGACCCCCGACAGAGATCGCTGTCCGTCGGACCCGGCACCACCCCGAGATCCCTCCCCTGGTCCAGCGCGTGCTGGGCGGTCCACAGAGTCCCGCTCCGCTCGCGCGCCTCCACCACCAACGCGGCCCTAGCCAACCCACTGATCAGCCGATTCCGCTCCGGGAAGTGAAACGGCAGATACTTCTGGCCCGGTGGATACTCCGAGATCCACGCTCCCTGCCCGGCCAGGATGCGCGCCGCCAGCCCGCGATTCCCCACGGGCGTCGGCCGCTCGAGCCCCGACGCCAGCACGGCAACCGTCCGACCCCCGACACTCAGCGCCCCCTCGTGCGCCGCGGCATCGATCCCGTACGCCAGCCCGCTCACGATGATCACCCCATCCGCAGCCAGCGCCGCCGCGAGCTCGCGCGCCACGTGGCGCGCGCGTGAGGACGGTCGCCGCGCCCCGACCATCGCCAGCATCGGTCCGCTCGGCAGAGTTCCACGCAGGTAGATCAGGAGCGGTGGATCGGGCATCTCCTCGAGCGCCCGAGGGAAACCCGGTCCGCCCCGGACCAGCACGCTGAGACCAAGCTTCCGGACCTCCGCGAGCTCGTGGCCCGCCGCCACCAGGTCGGGGCCCCGCCTGAGGTCTGCAGCGGTCGTAGCGTTGCAGTACGCTGCGAGCTCCCAGACGGCGCGACCGAAGATCGCTCCCGGTGAGCCAAAGCGCCCGAGCAAGCTCGACGCCTGGTCTCGTCGGAGGCCCGGAACATTGCGGAGAGCAATCCAGAGCAGTGGGTCGTCCACGTTGGGAAGTCCGCGGGACCGCGCAGGGGGCGAGAGCTCAGAGTAGCCGCGCAAGCGGCGACGCGCCGCTTATGAGCATTCGGATGCCCCTCCGGAAGCCGTCGCCCACAAGCTCACCGCGGCTCTCCCACCGATGGGCTCGGGAACAGGTAACCTGGGCAGGTGTTCTCATCCGAGCCGGAGCGCTGCATGGAGGAGGGCGGCCGGCTGACCATGTACGGCCGGGTCGGTTTGGGCGATGAGGCGCTGCGAGACGATGAGCGAGTCGCATAGACGATCCGGTCCTGCCGTCGAAGAGCGCGCAGGAGTGCTCGATCTCGAGGCCAGGCAGGCGAAGCTGCAGGCCTGGCTCGGGACCCGGCTACCGCAAGGGCAAGAGGTGTCGATCACGCCCCTCCAAAGGGCGAGCGCGGGCTTTTCGAACGAGACCTATGCTTTCGATTTGCGGTGGCGGGAGGAAGGGCGCGAGCGCGAGCTGGCGCTCATCGTGCGCTGGCCACCCATGGCGTCTCCCATCTTCCCCGAATACGACATGTCGCTGCAGTTCCGGGTCATGCAGTGTCTGCAAGGCACTGGCGTCCCGGTGCCGGCGGTGTACTGGTGCGAGGAAGACGCGTCGGTCCTGGGCGCGCCCTTCTACGTGATGGAGAGGGTCGAAGGCGCGATCCCCTCGGATCTCGCGCCGAGTTACCACGGTGCCGGGATCCTGTGGGTAGCCACTCCCGAGGGCAGAGCCCAGATGTGGTGGCGAGCGGTGGAGGCGATGGCCGAGATCCATTCCGTGGACTGGCAGCGGCTGGGCCTTGCCTTCCTGTCGGTCCCGAGCGGCGGCACCGATCCCCTCGATCGGCAGATTGCGCTCTACGAGAGGTGGCTGGCCTGGTCGACGAGCGAGCCCGCGCCGGTCCTCCGCGCGGGCTTCGAGTGGGTGAAGCAGCATCGCTTCGAACCCCGGCGTTCGAGCCTGTGCTGGGGAGATGCGAAGATCAGCAACCTGATCTTCCGAAACGGCGAGGTGGTGGCGGTCCTCGACTGGGAGATGGCTCATCTCGGCGATCCCGAAGCGGATCTGGCGTGGTTCCTCATCCTGGATCAGGAAAC
>JAUXJB010000036.1 GCA_030624945.1 Deltaproteobacteria bacterium
GCGCCGCGCGCGGCTGTGGTCCGGACGCTCGACCTGGGGGGCGAGAAGGTGATCACCGGTCTCGACCTCACGGCCGAGCCCAATCCTGCCCTCGGTCTGCGCGGCGTGCGCATGTCGTTCGGCCGACCGGAAATCTTCCGGACCCAGCTTCGAGCGCTGCTCCGGGCCAGCCATTACGGCAGCCTGAAAGTTCTGCTCCCCATGGTCTCGAGCCTCGTCGAGGTGGACTTCGCGCGTCGCATCTTCGGGGAGGTCGCGGAAGAGCTCGAGTCCGAAGGGGTCGAGATCGAGAAGAAGGTGCCGCTGGGCATCATGATCGAGACCCCGGCCGCGGCGATGATCGCGGATCTCATCGCCCCCAAGGCGGATTTCCTGTCGATCGGTACGAACGATCTGATCCAGTACACGCTCGCGGTGGACCGGACGAACGAGCAGGTCGCCTACCTCTACGAGCCCCTGCACCCCGCCAACATCCGCATGATCCAGCAGATCACGCGGGCTGGCCGCGCTGCCGGGATTCCGGTCGTCATGTGCGGGGAGATGGCCGGCGACCCGCTGCACAGCTGGATCCTGATGGCCCTGGGCATCGGCGAATTGTCGATGACGCCCTTCTCGATCCCGCTTCTGAAGAAGATTCTCCGGGATTCGACCGCCTCCGAGGCCAGGGAGCTGCTGTCCTCGGTGATCGACCTCGGCAGCGCCGAGGAGATCCGCGCGCGCGTCGAGGAGCGGATGCGTCTGCGCTTCCCCCTCGAAATTGAGCGAATGGTCGCAACAGGGTAGATTTCGGCTGTCGTAGACGCGCTGCGAAAGGATTGCAAATGCCCCGTCGCTGCTTCACCTCCGAATCGGTCTCGATGGGCCACCCCGACAAGCTCGCCGATCAGATATCGGACGGGATCCTCGACGCCTACATCGAGGGCGATCCCGAGAGCCGCGTCGCCTGTGAGACCCTGGTGAAGACGGGTTTCGTGTGTGTGGCGGGCGAGGTGACGAGCCGGGCCACGGTGAGGATTCCCGACGTCGTTCGCGAGGCGATCCTGGACGTGGGCTACGACGACGCCAGCATGGGGATCGACGGAGCTTCCTGCGGAATCCTGGTGGCCCTCGAGGGCCAGTCGCCCGATATCTCCCAGGGCGTGACCGAAGGCGAGGGACTCTACAAGGAGCAGGGTGCGGGCGATCAGGGACTGATGTTCGGCTTCGCGTGCAACGAGACCCCGGAGCTCATGCCTCTGCCGATCATGCTCGCCCACAGCCTGGTCGCGAGGCAGGCCGAGGTGCGCTTCTCCGGGGAGCTCGACTTCCTCCGACCGGACGCGAAGTCCCAGATCACGGTGGAATACGACGGCGCTCGCCCCGTGCGGATCGACGCCGTCGTTCTGAGCACCCAGCACACGCCCGACATCGACTACGACTCGCTCAAGGCGCTGGTGATCGAGAGCATCATTCGCCCGGTCTTGCCCAGCTCTCTCGTGGATGACGACACCCGCATCTTCGTCAACCCGACGGGGCGGTTCGTCGTGGGCGGACCGCTGGGCGACGCGGGGCTCACCGGTCGCAAGATCATCGTGGATACGTACGGCGGCATGGCGCGCCACGGCGGCGGCGCCTTCTCGGGCAAGGACCCGAGCAAGGTCGATCGCTCCGCATCCTACGCCTGCCGCTGGGTCGCGAAGAACCTGGTCGCGGCGGGAGCCGCAGAGCGCCTCGAGGTTCAGGTCTCGTACGCCATCGGCGTCCCGGAGCCGGTCTCGATCCTGGTCGAGACCTTCGGGACGGGCAACGCGTCGGAGAACGACATCGTCCGCGCGATTCAGAAGCGATTCGATCTCACGCCCCATGGGATCATCGCCTCCCTGGATCTGCTCCGACCGATCTACCGACAGACGGCCGTGAACGGCCACTTCGGTCACGAGGGTGTCGACTTCACCTGGGAGAAGCTCGACAAGGCCGACGATCTGCGTCGCGACCTCGGTCTCTAGCGCGCGATTCCGGACTCAACGGCGGCGGATCGGCCGGTCGGATCATAGGAGAACACCATGCAGGACACGGAGCGTTACAAGGTTGCCGACCTCGGACTTGCGGAGTGGGGTCGCAAGGAGATCCGGCTCGCCGAACACGAGATGCCCGGTCTGATGGCGCTGCGCGAGCGGTACGCGACCAGGAATCCGCTCTCAGGGGCCCGCATCATGGGCAGCCTGCACATGACGGTACAGACCGCAGTGCTGATCGAAACCCTTGTGGACCTCGGCGCTGACGTGCGCTGGGTGAGCTGCAACATCTTCTCGACCCAGGACCATGCGGCCGCCGCAGCCGTCGTCGGGCCCAGCGGAACGGTCGAGAACCCCCAAGGTGTCCCCGTCTTCGCGTGGAAGGGGGAGAGCCTCGAAGACTACTGGTGGTGCACCAGGACGGCGATGATCTGGCCCGATGGCAAGGGGCCGAACACAATCGTCGACGACGGCGGGGACGCTACGCTGCTCATCCACAAGGGCGCGGAGTTCGAGGCGGACGGCAAGGTGCCGGAGTTCGACCCTGAGAACGATTCGGAGGAGTGGGGGGTGATCCTCGAGCTCCTCCGGGATACGCAGCAAAAGCACCCCCACCTGTGGACCGACGTCGCGGCTGGCCTGCTGGGCGTGAGCGAGGAGACGACGACGGGGGTGCTGCGTCTTTACCAGATGGAGCGGGCCGGCTCGCTGCTGGTGCCCGCGATCAACGTGAACGACTCCGTCACCAAGAGCAAGTTCGACAACATATACGGCTGCCGTCACTCGCTGCCCGACGGCCTGGCCAGGGCGACCGACATCATGCTCGGGGGCAAGGTCGCGGTCGTCTGTGGCTATGGAGAGGTGGGGAAGGGTTGCGCCCAGGCCCTCAAGGGGCAGGGCTGCCGGGTGATCGTGACCGAGGTGGATCCGATCTGTGCCCTGCAGGCGGCGATGGAGGGGTACGAGGTCAACACGCTGGAGGACGTGGTCGAGATCGCGGACTTCTTCATCACGGCCACGGGCAATCTCAGGGTCCTCGGCGTCGAGCACATGTCTCGCATGACGGACAAGGCGGTGGTCGGAAACATCGGCCACTTCGACAACGAGATCGACATGGCCGGTCTGAAGAAGGTCCCGGGGATCCGGAGGATCTCCATCAAGCCGCAGTACGACGAGTGGGTCTTCCCCGATGGGCACAGCATCCTGGTGCTTGCCGAGGGCCGGCTGTTGAACCTGGGCTGCGCGACCGGCCATCCCAGCTTCGTGATGTCAGCGTCGTTCACGAATCAGGTTCTGGCGCAGCTCGAGCTTTGGACCAACAGGAGCGCGTACGAGAAGAAGGTCTACGTGCTCCCCAAGAAGCTCGACGAGGAGGTGGCCCGGCTGCACCTCGACCACCTTGGCGTGCGTCTCACCGAGCTCACGCAGGAGCAGGCGGAATACATCGGTGTCCCGGTCGAGGGACCCTACAAGGCCGACCCGTACCGCTACTGATCCCCAGCCCCGGGCGGCGGCCTTCCTCCGCCCGCCGAGAGGATCTGCAGCGAGCGGTCTAACTCATTGACGTTCAAGGACTTTCTGCTATACCTGCGGCGCCCTTCAGGTGGGGGAGGGATCTTGTTCCGCGCTCTTTCGGGTGTCTTCGCATTATCTCTGGTCGGAGTGCCGGCGACCCTGTCGGCGGACACCCTGCTGCGCGTTCGCATCGAGACCGCGGTCGAGTCCGTGACGGTCGGGGGCAGCGAGCTACGCGCGAACCGAGAAGCCCTGGCCGGCTCTGAGATCACGGCCGTGGCGGAGGGGGAGGCCGTCCGGCTGGGCAAGCTCCGGAGCCCGGTTCCTGTGGGTGTCGAGGCGCTCGGTGGGGTGTGGGTGAACGGCCGCCGCTATCCCGGTGCGCTCTCGCTCGTTCCCCGCGGAGGCGGTAGGCTCGACGTACTGAACCTCGTCGATTTGGAGGCCTACGTGGAGCGCTCTGTTGCGGCCGAAGTCGCGGCGAGCTGGCCCGAGGAGATGCTGAAGGCACAGGCCATCGTCGCGAGGACCTATGCGCTCTACGAGCGCCGGCACCGCGCCCGGGAGTCCTTCGATCTCGAGTCGAGCGTCCTCTCGCAGAAGTACTCCGGCGGCCGCGTACCGGCCGCTGCCCGCGGCGCCACCCGGGCGACCCGGGGCGCCTACCTGAGCTACGCGGGGGCGCCAATCCTGGCAGCCTTCCACTCCTCGTCCGGCGGCTTTACCGCTTCTTCGGAGGAGGTCTGGGGCGAGGCCCTCCCCTACCTGGGAGGGGTGCCCTCGCCGGACGCCGCTGCGCCCGACTACTTCTGGCGGTACGAGATCTCGAGGAGCGATCTGCGCGACGCCCTGGCGGACGCCGGCTTTGATCCGGGCGATCACGTGGACGTGCGCGTGTTGCGGCGTTCCGGGAGTGGCCGGGTCGAGCGCCTGGCGGTCGGGGCCTCCGTGCTGAGCGGCCGGCAGCTCCGAGGGGTGCTCGGCGGCCGCGCCATCCGCAGCTCGCTGTTCGAGGTCGGCGTCTCGCAGGATTGGATCCGCTTCATGGGCAGCGGGGCGGGCCATGGGGTGGGGCTCTGCCAGTGGGGCGCGCGCGAGCTGGCCCTTCGCGGTCGCCACGCTCGCGAGATCCTGGACTACTACTACCCCGGGACACACCTCCGGCAGCTCGGAGACCGTCCCGAGAAACGTGACAGGGGCAGCACTCCGTGAAGACACAAGCCGAGATACAGATACCCTCACCCGGGCCCGTGGCTCAGGAGTCTCCCGGGGGCGGGGGCCTGCTGGGTAGCCCGTTCCTGTTCCTGGCGGCGATGCTGCTCTTGATGTGGGCGCTGATCATCCGGCCGCAGCAGCGTCAGCAGAAGCAGCACAAGGCGATGCTGACTCAGGTCCAGAAGGGCGACATGGTCGTCACCAACGGCGGCATCCACGGCAAGGTGACGGGCGTGACCGACGATATTCTCACCGTGGAGATCGCCGACAGGGTGCGGGTCAAGCTCAGCAGAAGCTCGGTCGCGTCGCGCTCCCAGCCGGCTTCCCAGGAGAAGTCGTGAGCCTGAGAACGCGGTCGACTGTGGTCGGAATCGTCGTCGTTCTGATGGCACTGCTGGCCTTCCCGAACCTGTTCTCGGAGGAGGAGCGGCTCGGGAGCTTCTGGATAGCAGATGACGCCCTGAGTCTCGGTCTCGACCTGCAGGGCGGGATCCACTGGCTGCTTCGCATCGATGACGAGAAGGCTCTGCTCCAGGAGGCGACGCGGACCCAATCGGTGATCAAGCGGCTTGCCGAGGATGAGGGGGTCGAGCTCGCGGCCAGCAACCTCCGCGACGGCGCCATCATCGAGCTGGAGGGAGACCTCGCCGCTCTGCGCAGACTCGTCGATGAGAACCTGGACAACGTCGAGGTGGATGAGGAGGCGGGCAAGCTCCTCGTCTCACTCACGGATGACTGGCGAGAGAGCGTCGTCGAGCGCGGCGTGCAGCAGGCACTCGAGGTCCTGAACGAGCGCATCGATGGGCTCGGGGTGCGCGAGCCGGTGATCGCGCCCCAGGGCGCCGGCCGGATCCTCGTGCAGATGCCCGGCGAGATCGATCCGCGGCAGGCGCGCACCATCCTGGAGGAGACGACCTTTCTCGAGTTCAAGAAGGTGCTCACCTCCGAGCCGAACGAGGAGCTGCTCCGGGCCCGCTACGGCGGGGTGGGGCTGCCCGAGGATACGGAGATCGTTCTGGATCAGAACGAAGACGGCTCCGTGGCGGAGGCTTTCCTGGTGCCGACCGTGCCGATCCTGACGGGCGCCATGCTCGAGGACGCTCGCATCGGCTACGACCGGCGCAACCGGGCCCTCGTGAGCTTTACCTGGAACTCCGAGGGGACCCGGCTCTTCCGGGAGTTCACCGGCGAGAGCATCGGCGAGCGGCTGGCGGCGATCATCGATGGGAAGGTGGTCACGGCTCCCGTCATCCAGAGCCGAATCGGGAGAAACGGCCAGATCACGGGCGGATTCACGGTCGCGGAGGCCGCCGCCCTGGCCGTCGCCCTGCGCTCCGGCGCGCTGCCGATCCCGCTCGTGATCGAGGAGGAGCGAAGCATCGGTCCGGCGCTGGGCGCCGACTCGATCCGTCAGGGCGTGCGCTCGATCCTGCTCGGGGGCGCGCTCGTGATCCTCTTCATGGGCATGTACTACTCCGTCGGTGGCTGGTTCGCGAATATCACGCTCGTCATCAACATCGTCATGATCATCGGAGCGATGAGCCTGGCGCGTGCCACGCTGACGCTTCCGGGTATCGCCGGCCTGGTGCTGACCGTGGGGATGGCGGTCGACGCCAACGTGATCATCTTCGAGCGCATCCGCGAGGAGCTTCGCAGCGCGAAGAACCTCCGGAACGCCATTCAGGCCGGCTTCCGGCGCTCGCAGCTGACGATTCTCGATGCCAATGTAACGACGTTGATCGCGGCAGTGGTGCTGCTGCAGTTCGGTCGGGGACCGGTGCAAGGGTTTGGTGTCACGCTCGCGATCGGAATCGTAGCGAGCGTCTTCGGTGCGCTCGTCGTGACGCGGCTCCTGTTCGATCTCGCAATGGCCTACAGGCCCCAGCTCGTGAGGCTCTGATGGAACTCGTTCGCCCCGACACCCACATCGATTTCGTGAAGCGGGGACCGGTCTGTGCGGTGATCTCCCTGGGGCTTGTCATCCTGTCGATCGGCCTGATGATCGTGCGGGGCTTCAACTTCGGGATCGACTTCGCCGGCGGAACGGTGCTCCAGGTGCAGGTCCCCGAAGAGGCCGGGGCGGTCGACGAGGGCACCATGCGCGCGGCCGCGTCCGGAGCGGGCTTTCCGAACGCGGTCATCGTACGCCTGGGAGACGAGGCGGATCGCTCGTTCCGGATCAACATAAAGCTCTCGGAGGAGCAGCGTCGCGATCTCTCCATCGAGGTGCTCGATGGCCTCTCGAGCGAGCTCGGAGTCGAGGTGATCCCGCAGCGCATCGAGTCGATCGGTCCCCGTGTCGGTGGTGAGCAGACGGCGCGCGGTATCTGGGCACTGGTGGCCTCCTGGGGCCTGATCCTGCTGTACATCTGGTTCCGCTTCGATCTCCGCTACGCTCCCGGCGCCGTGGCCGCGCTGATTCACGACGTGATCATCACGGCGGGCGTCTTCGTGGCTCTCGGCTGGGAGTTCAACCTCCAGGTGCTGGCCGCACTCCTGGTCGTGGTCGGCTACTCGCTCAACGACACCATCGTGGTCTACGATCGAATTCGGGAGAACATCGGGCTGCGCGGCGCGACGCTCCTGGAGGACGTCGTCAATCAGAGCATCAATCAGACGCTGTCCAGGACCCTGATCACCTCGGCGACGACGCTCGCGGTGGTTGCCGCCATTCTGGCTCTCGGCGGACCGGTCCTGCGGGACTTCGCAGCAGCGTTGTTCCTGGGCGTCACGATCGGCACGTACTCGACCGTCTACGTGGCCAGCAACCTGCTCATCTTTCTCGAGCGTCGCTACACGAATCTGGCGACCACGCGTCGCGCGGAGTCGTAGCGTTCCAGGGGGGGCGCACGGCTCGCGCCCGCACCCTCAGAACGAGGAGATCGATGGCTGCTGGGAGGCGGAACCCGGCCCCACCTCTAGCTCTTGGGCGGCCGCCAGGGCCGGCTTCTCCCTCATCGAGATCGCGCCGTTGATGACCGCGCCCTCGACGATCAGCAGGTTGGGGGCGGAGAGATCTCCATTGATCACGCCCGAGTTCTGGACGTCAATTCGTTCGTCCGCGGTGATGTCCCCCACGACCGTACCGAGCACACTCACGAGCTTTCCGGTGATCTCGCCGTGTACGTTGCCGTTGGGGCCGATGGTCAGGTGGTGCTCGTCCAGTACGACGCGACCATCGATGCGGCCCTCGATTGTGATGTCCTCGCTTCCCTCGATGTCCCCCTTGATCCTGATCGACTTTCCGATGGTGGCCATGATCGCTCCTTCCTCCCCGCGGGGTCTCCGATCCACACTCGATTATCTCCCATGCGGGAGCGTGGAAAAAGCACCTCGAGGGCTGGTCTCCCGATCCGTGATTTTGCCCATTCGAGGGCCCGTGAATGTTAGAATCTACAGACATTGGCTCGCGGGGGATGCGGCATGAACTGGGAAGCGCGGATCGGGAAGCTGGCAGTCTACCCGGGCTACGGAGTCGCTCGCATCGAGGCATTGCAGCAGCAGGAGGTCGGTGGGCAGAACCTCGAATTCCTGGTCTTGCGACGCCTGGAGGACGAAACGCGAATCCTGATTCCCCGCAACAAGCTCGATGAGGTGGGTCTGCGCTCCGTGATGAAGCGCGCGGAGGCCGCGCGGGTCTGGGAGATCCTGCGCACGCGCACCAAGGCGCGAAGGCGGGGCGGGATCCCCTGGAGTCGACAGTTCCGGGAGTTCCAGGAGAAGCTGCGAACCGGGTCCATCTTCGATACGGCCGAGGTGCTGCGCGATCTGCTGCGGCTCCAGCTGGAGAAGGAGCTGTCATTCGGCGAGCGCAAGCTGCTCGAGAATGCCCGCTCGCTGCTGGTCCAGGAGCTGGCCGCGACGCAGGGAGTCGAAGCGGACAAGGTCGAGGCAGATATTCGAGTCGCCGTCAGGCATTGATCTCCCGGCTATATTCCCGGCCATGAGTGTCGTTGCTCTCGTGCTCGCGGCCGGCCAGGGCGTACGCCTCGGTGAGCCCGCTCCCAAGGCGCTGGTGCGCGTCGCCGGACGCACCATGTTGGAGTGGAGCGCGGACGCATTAGGTCGGGCGTCGACGGTAGACGCCGTGCAGGCTGTCCTCCCGCCGGGCTGCGCGCGAGACTTCGAGTCGCTGCGGCGGAGCTGGTCGGGGCCGGCGCGGCTTCTGGAGCCCGTCACCGGTGGAGAGACGCGGCAGGATTCCGTGTCGCGGGGTCTCGACGCCGCGCTTCGGGAGCTGCCCCACTCCGAGTTCGTGCTGGTGCACGACGCGGCGCGCTGTCTGGTCGAGCCCGAGGACGCGGAGCGGGTGCTCGAGGCGGCGCGCGCAACCGGGGCCGCCCTACCTGTGCTCCCCGTGACCGATACAGTGAAGATCGTGGAGGGCGGGCGAGTCTCTGGCACGCCCGATCGTCGGACGGTGGCACTCGCGCAGACGCCGCAGGCTTTTCGGGTCGAGATCTTGCGCCGGGCACTCGACCAAGCCGAACGCGACGCCTTTCGCGGAACGGACTGCGCCTCGCTCGTGGAGCGCCTGGGAGTCGAGGTCGTGACGTGCGCCGGTCGCAGCGAGAACTTCAAGGTCACGCACCCGCGCGATCTCGAGCTCGCGGAAGCTCGCCTCCTGGGGTCGCTCGGGTGAGGGTCGGCTCGGGATTCGATATCCACCGCCTGGTCGCCGGGCGTCCCCTCATCCTGGGGGGCGTCGAGATCGAGCACGGGCGCGGCCTCGAGGGTCACTCCGATGCGGACGTCCTGGCCCATGCGGTAGCCGATGCCCTGCTCGGCGCGATCGGGGCGGGCGATCTCGGGACGCACTTCCCAGCATCCGAGGAGCGCTGGCGGGATGCCGCGGGGGCGCTGCTCCTGGCGGAGGTACTGCGCCGCGTCGACGAAGCGGGCTATCGTATCGGGAACCTGGACGCGACGGTGATCGCCGAGGAGCCCAGGCTCTCTCCGTGGCTCGACGCGATCCGGGGCGGTCTGGCAGAGATGCTGTCGCTTGACCAATCCAGACTGAACGTCAAGCTCAAGAGTGCCGATCGCCTGGGCGCCGTCGGTCGCGGCGAGGGGATCGCGGCGCAGGCAGTGGTTCTATTGGAGGAGATCGCGGGTTGAGCGAGCTCCGGCTGTACAACACGCTGACGCGTCGTAAGGAGGTGTTCGCGCCCCGCGAGCCGGGGCCGGTTCGCGTCTACTCCTGCGGGCCGACGGTCTACGGCCACGCGCACCTCGGGAACATGCGCCCGTATCTGTTTGCGGATCTTCTGAAGAAGACGCTCCGGTACTTCGGATACGAGGTGCGGCACGTCATGAACATAACCGACGTAGGCCACCTCGTGAGCGATGCCGATGAAGGCGAGGATAAGATCGAGCTGGCCGCACGCGAAGAGGGCGTGTCCGCGTGGGACGTGGCCCAGAAGTGGACGGATGTCTTCAAGGCCGATCTCGCACGCCTGGGCGTCGAGGAGCCCGACATCTGGTGCAAGGCGACGGATCACATCGAAGAGCAGATCGAGATGATCCGGCGGCTCGAAGAGAAGGGCTTCACCTATCGGACGTCGGACGGGATCTACTTCGATACGTCAAGGGACCCGCACTACGGCGAGCTCGCCCGCCTGAATCTGGAGCAACAGCAGGCGCAGGAACGCATCGGAGGTACGACGGACAAGCGACACCCTTCGGACTTCGCGGTGTGGAAGCTCTCGCCCGAGGAGGGTCCGAGGCGCCAGATGGAGTGGGACAGCCCATGGGGCCGGGGTTTTCCCGGCTGGCACATCGAGTGCTCGGCGATGAGTTCCCACTATCTCGGCGAGAGCTTCGACATCCA
>JAUXJB010000166.1 GCA_030624945.1 Deltaproteobacteria bacterium
ATGCGGAAGAGTCGGTGCCGGGGATCATCGCCTTGCAGGAGCGGCTCGGGAATCGAGGCCAGCTCGAGCGCGCGCTCCTCGGAGAGAAAGGGGGAGCGTTCCGCGTACGCGATGACGGCTCTCTGCTCCGAGAGCTCCAGCGACAGCGGCGGTGCCAGCGGTGAGGCATCCGGGATCGCGCGCGAGGGCGCGGTCTCGGGCATCGGATACACCACGATCGTCCCGGCCGCCAGATCGCCGAGGCGCCGAAAGCTCGAATCCAAGAGCATCGAGGCGAGACCGAGCGCGTAGAATCCCGGCAACAGATCGGCGAAGCGGAGCAGGTTCCGGGCGATCGAGGCCGACCAGGTGACGGGTGTGCCGTCGTCGTTCACCACGCGAATCCCCATCAGCTTCTTCCCCGGCGTCTGGCCCGCGGAGAAGAGCTCGAAGAAGACCGGGTAGAACCACTCGACGACGAAGATCCCGATCAGCAGGAGGCCCTGGCCGAAGCGGCCCAACAGGCCGAACCCGACACTGAGGACGAGATAGAGCCCCGTGCGTAGGGCAAAGTCGGTGCCCCAGGCGATCCCCCGCGCGACCGGTCCGGCGACTCGCAGGTTCAGCTCCACGCCTTCCGGCGTCTGCACGGGATGAAGCGTGTCGAGCATCCGTGTCCGCAACACTAGAGAACCGCGCCTGCCGACGCACTGCGAGCCCGCTGCGCAGCTGCTGCACAGGAGCGCAGAATGGCCGAACTATCTGGACAATGGCTAAAGTCCGGCGCCACATGCGCCGAAAACGCAACCATGAAGCGGGAGGACATCGCGCTCGGTGCGTCTGGAATCCGCCCCATCGGCCGACGGGCGGCGGCCTTGCTCGTCGTCGGGGTCATCTCCCTGGCTGCGTCTCCCGGGGTGGCATCCGGGAGCGAAGCCAACGACATCCTGCTGGCGACGGCCCTGGCCCCGAGTGGGCCGGCCAAGCACGAGCTGCTTCTGTTCGATGACGCCCAACCTGCGCCCTACAAGGGCGATCGTTGGTATGCCGCACTCGCGCGCTCGCTCTCGTCCATCACGGAGAGCGTCAGGGGCACGCGCATCGGCCCGGGCTATCCGCCGGTGATAGGTCGCCCGGCAGCAGATGGCCCGTTCCGGCTCGAGTTGCCCCTTCAGCTCCAGGTGACCGCGGACTTCGAGGGAACACTCTCGCGCGACCGTTACTCCCGAAGCGTCGAAGCGAGTAATCCTCCGGATCTGCGTGGCCTCGACTGGACGCTGGAAGCAAACGTCGGCCTCTCGCGGTCAATCACGAAGCGCACGCGGATCGAGGTCGGCTGGCGCGTGGTCCGGAACCGCTCCAACTTCGAGTTCTACCACTACGATCGCAGCATCTGGGGCATCTACATCCGGACGAAACTCGACTAGGGCTTGGCCGGGAAGACCACAAGCGTCTCGTAGACCTCGTAGCGCTCGAAGACGCCTTCCACCACGTAGGGGTCGTCCGCTGCGAAGTTACGGGCGCTGTCCAGATCCGGCGCCTCGAAGATCACGACGCTGCCCAGAGGATCTCCGGCAGGGTCGAGGATCGGCCCTCCGTGGATGACGCGGCCTGCCTCGTCGAGAGGCCGGAGATTGGCGAGGTGCCGCTCGCGGTGCAGCTTGCGCCGTTCGAGCCCTTCTGGGCCGTCGTACCCGATCAGGACAAAGTGGGCCATCGGGGTCCTCCTCCTCGCGAGAGTGTCCAGTTCCGGAAGTTCCGACGCAATTCTCGCGTCCGAGGCGCCGGGCGACTTGACCGCTCGCGTCTCGCGCCAGCAGGATACGTCCATGCTGTGGTGGGTGCGTCAAGCGGCGGCCTGGCCGGTCGTGCGTCGGGCCCTCGGGTTCGCACTCGTGGTCGGTGCCATCCTCATCGCGATCAATCACGGCCAGGCCATCGTTCGGGGCGAGCTCGACCGCGGACGTCTCCTGCAGATGGGCCTGACCCTGCTGGTCCCCTACTTCGTATCGACACTTTCCAGTGTGATGGCGATCCGCGAGCTCGGCGGCGCGGACTCCGGATGACGGGAGCGCCGTGAAGCTGATTTCCTGGAACGTGAACGGCTTACGCGCCGTGCAGCGGAGCGGCTTTCTCGAGTGGTTCGAGGCCCAGGAGGCCGACGTGATCTGCCTGCAGGAAAGCCGCGTGAGCGAGGAGCAGATTGCCGAGGAGCTGCTCCACCCGCTGGGCTACCACTCCTACTGGGTGAGCGCAGAAAAGAAGGGCTACAGCGGCGTGGTGACCTATTGCAAGCACCGCCCCCGGCACGTGCAGCGGGGGATCGGGAGCGAGACGATCGACCGGGAAGGCCGCGTCCTCCTGACCGAGTTTCCGGGCTTCACGCTCGTCAATTGCTACTTCCCGAACAGCCAGCGGGGCGGGGTGCGCCTCCCGTACAAGCTTCGGTTCTGCGCGGCCCTCCTGCGGATGACGAACAAGCTTCGCAGAGCGGGGAAGCACGTCGTGATCTGCGGCGACATCAACATCGCGCACAAAGCCATCGATCTGCGCAATCCCAAGCAGAACGAAAAGAACGCGGGATTCCTGCCCGGAGAGCGCGCCTGGATGGACAGGTTCGCGGGCCACGGCTACGTCGATACCTTCCGACACTTCTGCGATGAGCCCGGGCACTACACGTTTTGGAGTCAGCGCAAGGGAGTGCGCGAACGAAACATCGGCTGGCGTCTCGACTACTTCTGGGTGAGCCCGGAGCTCGTCCCCAAGCTCGTGAGCGCCTCGATCCACCCGGAGGTCATGGGCTCCGACCACTGCCCGGTGGGCCTCGAGCTTCGCAGCGGAGGTCGATCTGTAGCATGAGCGCCATGGCTGGGAAGGGGGTGCGGGAACGACTGAGCGCGTTCGACTGGAAGGAGATCGAGCGCGAGCTGGACACGCGTGGCTACTCGGTGCTCCCGACGCTGCTCTCCCCGAAAGAGTGCCACGAGCTGGTGGAGCTTTGGGACGCAAAGGGGAGGTTTCGCAGTCGGATCCAGATGGCTCCGAGGCGGTACGGCCTCGGAGAGTATCGTTACTTCGCGCGCCCGCTCCCCCGCATGGTGGCCGACCTCCGCACCCATCTCTACGCTCGCCTGGCTCCCGTGGCGAACCGCTGGAGTGCCGAGTTGGGACGACCTGCGGATTATCCGCGATCCCTCCGGGCGTACACCCTTTCCTGTCATCGGAGTGGCCAGCGGAGACCGACCCCGTTGCTGCTCCGCTACGGCCGGGACGGCTACAACTGCCTGCACCAGGACCTGTACGGAGAGCTCGCGTTTCCCCTGCAAGCGACGGCCTTTCTGAGCCGACCCGACGTCGACTTCGGAGGCGGGGAGTTCCTGCTGGTCGAGCAGAGGCCGCGCGCGCAGAGTCGCGCCGAGGCGATCCGCCCGGGTCGGGGAGACCTGCTGATCTTCCCGAACAGCCACCGGCCCACGCAGGGCAAGCGCGGAACGGTCCGCACAAGCCTGCGCCACGGGCTGAGCCGGGTCCACTGGGGAGAGCGCTGGGCCCTGGGCCTCATCTTCCACGACGCGCGCTAAGGGACAGGATCCGTCTAGAGATCCGCGATCGACGCCGTGTCCGCGTCGGACTTCTGGCGCAGCTGGAGGCGGGGCTCCATCACGACGCGCGTGTAGGGGGGCACGGAGTGCGTCACCCAGGCGTTGCCCCCGATCACGGCGCCAGTGCCGATCGTGGTCTCGCCGCCGAGGATGGTCGCGTTCGGATAGATCGTGACGTCGTCCTCGATCGTGGGATGCCGCGTCTTGTTGGCGTCGGCGCGCCCACTCTTGTTGGAGAATGCCCCCAGGGTAACCCCGTGGTACATCTTCACGCGGTTCCCGATCACGGTCGTCTCGCCGATCACGACGCCCGTCCCATGGTCGATGAAAAAGTGGCATCCGATCGTCGCTCCCGGGTGGATGTCGATCCCGGTATGGCTGTGGGCGTTCTCGGCCATGATCCGCGCCACCAGGGGCTCTCCGAGCAGGTAGAGCTCGTGCGCTACCCGATAGGTGGAGATCGCGTAGGTGGAGGGGTAGGCGATGATCACCTCCGCGAAGGTCTTCGCCGCCGGATCCCCCTGGAAGGCCGCATCGACATCCATGGCCAGGCAGTGGCGGATGTCCGGGAGTCGCTCGATCACCGTGGAGGCGCTCTCGGAGCCGATCAGCCCGGACAGCAGGCCGTGGATGACCTCCACGTCCGAGTTCAGCCGCTCGATCGGAGTGCGCTCGAACAGCAGGTCGCGCAGCTTCTCCGCCACCTCGACCACCAGACCCCGGTCCGCCCAGCTCTGGTGGCGGGCCTCCGTGATCGGATCCGTCTTGTCGCGCTGGGCGGCAAGATGCTTCGCAACCGCCTCGGTGGGACTGTTCACGCAGAAC
>JAUXJB010000292.1 GCA_030624945.1 Deltaproteobacteria bacterium
AGCGACATCGGGTTGAGGTGCTCGTGGAAGTCCGCGTCCTCCTCCGGGTTCGGGACGGAGAACAGCCGGTCGTAGAGCCGAACTTCGCACGGAATGGCTTCGGCGTTGGAGACCCAGTGGATCGTCCCGGACACGTGGCGGCCGTCGGGCGCCGAGCCGCCGCCGCTGTCGGGGTCGTAGGTGCAGCGGAGCTTCCAGACCTGCCCATCGGGAGCCCTCACAATCTCCTTGCACGTGACCAGGTAGCCGTACTTGAGGCGGACCTCGCGGCCGGGAGCCAGCCGGCGGAATCCTTCCGGGGGATTCTCCTCGAAATCATTCCGCTCGATGAGGATCTGCCCCGAGAACGGGACTTTGCGCGTTCCCGTCGCTCCGACGTCGGGCGGAAAATCGGGCGCGTCGAGCCATTCCTTCCCGCCTTTCGGGTAGTTCTCGATCTCGAGGCACAGCGGCTGGAGCACGCACATGCGGCGCGGAGCTCGCCGGTTCAGATCGTCCCTCACCACGTGCTCGAGCGTGCCGATATCCACCCGCTTGTCCGCCTTTGCGATGCCGACGAGATCGCTGAAGCGGCGGATCGCCGCGGCGGTCACGCCGCGACGCCGGAGCCCGGTCAGCGTCGGCATCCGCGGATCGTCCCACCCGTCTACGCCCCAAATCCCAGGCTCCCGGCCCTCGCTCACGAGCTGCGCCAGCTTGCGCTTGCTCATGACGGTGTAATCGAGGTTCAGGCGAGCGAACTCGGTCTGCCGTGGTCTGGGTTCCCATCCACCCGGCTCCCCCGTCTCGACGTCGGGGCGCGTGTTGTCGACGACCCAGTCGTACAGCTCGCGGTTCGGCAGGAACTCCAGTGTGCAGAGCGAGTGGGTGATCCCCTCGATCGCGTCCGAGAGAGGATGTGCCCAGTCGTACATGGGGTAGATCGGCCACTCGTCGCCCGTCCGATAGTGAGTGGCATGGCGGATCCGGTAGAGGAGCGGATCGCGCATCTTCATGTTCGGGGCCGCCATGTCGATCCTGGCCCTGAGCACGTGCGACCCGTCCTCGAACTCGCCGGCCCGCATGCGTTCGAACAGCTCGAGGCTCTCCTCGATCGACCGGTCGCTGAACGGACTCGGGGTCCCAGGCTCGGTCACGGTGCCGCGACGCGCCCGGATCTCCTCCAAGCTCGAGCTGTCCACGTACGCCTTCCCGTCGCGAATCAGCTGAAGAGCATGTCGATAGAGCTGCCCGAAGTAGTCGGACACGTAGCGCGAGGGACCCTTCCACTCGAAGCCCAGCCAGCGTACGTCCTCCTCGATCGACCGCGCGTATCTCTCGTCCTCGGTCGCCGGGTTCGTGTCGTCGAACCGGAGGTTGCAGGTGCCCCCG
Source organism: Deltaproteobacteria bacterium (assembly GCA_030624945.1). Classification (GTDB taxonomy): domain Bacteria; phylum Myxococcota_A; class UBA9160; order SZUA-336; family SZUA-336; genus JAUXJB01. The sequence goes on from JAUXJB010000292.1 coordinate 1,372, forward strand.
TACTCCTGCGCGATCTGGAAGTCGAGACAGATCGCCGTGGAATGACCGATGTGCAGGAAGCCGTTCGGCTCGGGAGGAAAGCGCGTAGCCACGACGCCGCCGCTCTTCCCGGCCGCGACATCGCCCGCGACCATCCCGCGGATGAAGTCAGGCGCTCTCTCGGACGTGCTTTGGCTCACGCGGCGTCCCCTTCCTCTATTCCCGTTATTCCCCGTAAACCTCCGTCTCGGGGAAGGTCAGCGCGAAGCCGTACCACCGAGTGAAGAGCTGTAAGGGGCGCTCGACCTCCAACCGCTCGCCGTCGGCGTCGAAGAGCCTCCCGTCCCGGAGCGCGACGCCGTCATCCAGCCGGAGCTCGTCGTCTACCCACGTGGCGCTCCTCGTTTCCGCGTAAAAGGCGGAGGGTGCGCGGGAGGACG
>JAUXJB010000018.1 GCA_030624945.1 Deltaproteobacteria bacterium
AGGATCCGGATCCCGTCGAGCAGCAGTCTATTGGCGATGGGACGGGTCTCGATCCTATTTCTGCGGGGCCGATTGCCGCGGAGCTCGCGGAGGATCTCTTCGGTGTGTTGCCCGGGCGTTGGCGCTGGACCGCCCACCGCGCCCGGCGTCGCGGCGAACTTTGCGGGAGGCGCCACCTGCTGGACGGGTCCCAGGACCGGGTCGTCCACTTCTACGATCATCTCGCTGTGGATGGGCTGAGCCTCGTCGAAGACCTCGCCCGGTCTCAGGTGTGGGATCGCGCAGATGTCCGCGTCGAGCAGTCGCTCCAACCACACCGAACGCGGTTGCGATTCGAAGATGCCGTCGATCTCCGCATCGAGTACGTCCTTCTGCTCCGGTGGGAGCGGAACGCCGATGTCCATTCCGGTCTCGCTGGGAGGGATGCGGTCGTCCAGGCCCAGCACCTGCATGAGCCGGCCGAACGCTCCCACCGCCCCGGTGTGTACGCCCAGGTACTCGTCATCTGCGCAGCGGAACGAGCGCGCGATAAGGCGTGACGCTCCGGGTGCGTGCCGCGGTTCGCCTTTGTCCTTGTCGCCCCACATCATCGACAGGTACGCGAGCGCTCCATCGAGCAGCGAGGTCTCCACGTGGCGACCCGCGCCATCCAGGCTCCGGCGGTATAGGGCACCGAGCACCCCGATCAGCGCGAGGTAGGCCGCTCCGATGCTCGCGAAGGGCAGGCCCTCGAAGATGGGCCCGTCGCGGTGGCCCACCTGCTCGCCCATGGTCCCGACCAGCGCGTGTACGAGTGCTTCGTAGGGAGGTACGTCCCGATGCGGACCGTCGAGTCCGAACCCCGAGAGGGAGCAGTACACCAGGCTCGGGATGCGCCGGTGCACGGCGTCATAGTCCAGGCTCAGTCGCGCGGCGCCCCCCGGTTCCCAGCTCTCTACGAACACGTCGGCAGTTTCGAGCAGGTCCAGGAGGGTGTCGCGTTGGCTCTCGTCCTCCAGATCGAAGACGGTACTGCGCTTGCCCCGGTTGTAAGCGGAGTAGGGGATCGCCAGCTCCTCGCGGCGCGGGTCACCGCCCGGAGGCTCTACCCAGATCACGTCGGCGCCATAGTCCGCGAGCACGCCGGTGGCTCTCGGTCCCGCAGTGCCCGACGAGCAGTCGATCACGCGCAAGCCTGCGAGCGGACCTGACATTCGTCTACCTCCCGAATCACTCGTCGCGGACGGCCCCGCTGTCTTCACGCATTCTGCACGAGCGAACCCCGTGGTTCAACAGCGCTTCCTGCTAGACTTGAAGCACCAGCCGATCCGGGAGAGGGGGGCTCCAATGGGGCCAAACAACACGCAGCGATTCGCCCCGCAACCTGCCAGGGCCGCTGCTGGCGTGCTCATCTCCGCGACGGCTGTGGCCGTCGTCGTGGGTTGGGTGCTCCAATTTCCGCTGCTCGTCCAGATCCGCGCGGATTGGTCTCCCGTGCAGCCGGACACCGCGATCGGACTCGGGCTGGCGGGGATCGGGTTGCTGCTCGCAGCATGGAACCGGTATGTCCTCACGTTCTGCGTTGGTGCGCTCACGGCTTCTCTGGGTGGCCTCATCCTGGCGCAGTACGTCTTCGAGCTCGACATCGCTGCTTATCTCGCCCTTCTGACCGGCTGGGCTGCATCGGATACTCTGCAGCCGGGGAAGATGGCCCCGAACACGGCCCTTTGTCTGCTGCTTACGGGGGCCGCGCTCTCGGCGATCCGCTGGCTCCCCCTGCTGAGCGCACTGTTCGGTGTCGGCGCCTGCGCGCTCGGTGCCGGCGCGTTGTTGGGCTATGCCATGGGATTGGATGCGACCTACGAGTGGGGTTCGCTCACGCCGATGGCACCGGCTACGGCCGCCGCCTTCCTCCTGCTCGGATCGACGTTGGCCTGGCAGAACGCGAGCGCTGCCCTGAGGCCGGCCTGGCGTGGTCCGATTCTCGTGGGTCTCGGCTCGGCAGCGATGGCGATGCTCTTCTTTCACGCGCTCGTCACCCGAGAGGATGCCCAGATCAAAGCCTCGGTCGATGCGACCACGTATCGCATCCGGACCGAAATCCGTACCAAGATCGAAGAGCGGACCAGTGCGCTGGCCGCTCTCGCCCGCGAATGGGAGGACAAGATCTTTCGCTGGCGCGGAGCCTGGGAATCCGACGCGCGCCTCGTCCTGTCGCGCTCCCCCGGGATGGACTCGATCGAGTGGGTCAAGCGCGATGGCAAGATCGGTTGGACCTATCCTCCCGACGCGGATCATCCGGCGTTGGCCTTGCCCACGAAGACTGCCGATGCGGGTCCCCCGCACGAGTGGGCGCGCCCCGTGAAGTTCGCCGACGGAGCCCGCGGGCTTCGACTCGCGGTGGCCTTGGGGGACTCCGACGAGCCGAAGGGGTGGTTGTGCGGCGTCTTCCGCTCGCGAGAACTCTTCGAGGCATTCTCGACCGCACTCCCCTCCGGCTACGCGGTGCGCGTCCGGTCCGGCAAGACGACGATCTACGACAATCGACCCCGGGGCGCTGCACGAGAGTGGTCGCGCACGCTGCCCCTGCAGAAGGACCTCGCCCTTTCGCTCACGGTTCAGCCCGTTCCCGGATGGCTCGAACAGCAACGCTCGGTCCTCCCCCAAGTGGTCCTCGTGGCCGGGCTGGCCCTCTCGGGGCTTCTCGTGTGGGCGCTGCGTGCGGCACAGCTATCGGCCGCGCGAGCGCGCTCGCTGGATGCGGAGGTACAGGCGCACAAGCGAGTGGAGCAGCGGGTCCGCGAGCTCAACGTCGATCTCGAGGATCGAGTGGCGGAGCGAACCGCGGCGCTCGAGCGAACGAACCAGAAGTTGACGAGGTTTGCATCCTTCCTCTCGCATGAGCTTCGGCAGCCGGTGTCCGCGCAGGCGCTCTGGGCGGAGCTACTCGAGACGCAGTACGGGGCGGCGCTCGACGGTCAGGGCAGGGAATACATCGGCGAGATTCAGCGGTCGGTGAGGCGGATGGACGATCTCATCACGGGCCAGCTCGCGCTGTCCGAGGCATCGTCCACCCCCCTGGCGTCCGAATTCGTCGACATCGGGTCGCTCGTCCGCGAGGTCACCGCCGACCTCAAGGCGGCTCTGGAGGAGGCCGGGGCGACTGTGCGCGCGAACGACCTCCCCTCGGTTCGGGGGGACTCCCGGCAGCTCTATCAGCTCATCCGGAATCTGGTGGACAACTCGGTCAAGTATCGTCGTCCCGATGTTCCCCTCCAGCTGAGACTCTCTTCGTCCCCAGCAGGCGACAGCGTCGAGATCGTCTACGAGGACAACGGGCAGGGCTTCTGCCCTGAGGACGCGGAGCGGGTGTTCGGCATCTACGAGCGGGTGGGTTCTCGCGAGATCTCGGGTCTCGGGCTCGGGATGGCGATCTGCCGTCGCATCATGGAGCGTCACGGCGGCACGATCACCGCGGAAGGGCGGCCGGGCGAAGGGGCCTCGTTCCGCATGCGGTTTCCGTCCCCGAGTGAGGAGCCCTAGGATTTCATGACGCCGTACTTGTGCAGCCTGTTGTAGAGCGTCTTCAAGCTGATCCCAAGGACCTGGGCCGCCTGGTTCTTGTCCCCTCCGTAATTCTCGACCGTCGACAAGATCAGCTCGCGTTCCGCGTGGGCAAGGCTCGTGCCGATCGGCGACCAGAGTCCTCTTCGCCTGTTCCCGGGTTGTGAGGCGCCGGCAAAGGGCAGGTTGTCCGTGCCGATTCGATCCGAAGCCATGATGAACGCCCGCTCGATGCAGTTTCGAAGCTCTCGCACATTGCCCGGCCAGGGCTGCGCGCGGAGTTGATCCAGCGCTTCCTGGGTGAACCTCTTGGATGTCCCGGCCTCTTCGTTCAGCTCCGCCAGGTGGTACTCGCTGATCATCACGACGTCGTCTCCGCGATCGCGCAACGGGGGAACCTCGATGGGGAAGACCAGCAACCGGTACAGCAGGTCGTCACGCAGCTTTCCATCGCGAACCGCCTGCTCGGGATCTCGGTTGGTGGCCGCCAGCACGCGAACGTCCACCGCGATCTCGTTCTCGCTTCCGATCGGCAGCACTTTCTTCGTCTCCAGCGTGCGGAGCAGCCTCACCTGAAGATCGGTGGGCATCTCGATGATCTCGTCGAGAAGAAGTGTGCCCCCATCCGCCCTCACAAAGACACCGCGATGTCTTTGCGTCGCTCCGGTAAAGCTGCCGCGCTCGTGCCCGAAGAGCTCCGATTCGATGAGGTTCGCCGCGACGGCACCGCAGTTCATGGCCACGAAGGGTCCCTTGGCCCGCGGGCTGAGCCGGTGGATGCTCTCGGCGACGAGTTCCTTTCCGGTGCCCGTCTCGCCGGTGATGAGAACGGTCGCGTCTGTTGGCGCAACTCGAACGATTTGGTCGTAGAGCTTCCGCATGCTCGCGGAGGCCCCGATCATCTTCTCGAAGCGCCCCGCGCGCCGGAGCTCGGTGCGCAGTGCATCCACCTCGTCGCGCAGGGCAATCGTGCGCAGTAGCTTGCGGAGAATCCCTCGCAGGCGCGCCGTGTCGATCGGCTTGGTCAGGTAGTCGACCACGCCCCCGCGGAAGGCCGCCACCGCCGAGTCGACGCTCCCGCGGCCCGTGATGAGGACGACCTCGGTCGAGGGTCGTTCCTCGATCTGGGGGAGTAGCTCGAGGGCGCTGCCATCGGGCAGCGAAAGATCGGCGACAACCACGTCGAAATCTCCTCCGAGCAGCTGGCTGCGCGCCTCGCCCAGGTTCTGGGACGTTGTCGTCTCAAATCCCTCGCTCTCCACCAGCTTCGCAAGGGGCTGAAGGATCTCGACGTCGTCATCCACCAGGAGGGCTCGAGGCATCGTTCAACCTAGGCTAGTCAACGGAGACATGTTGGCCAAACCCTACGCGGGCGGTCAGGTTCTCACTCATCTTTGTAAGGCGTACAGACACTCTTTTCAAAGATAGCCTCCCCGCTCTAGGTCTCGCGCTCCTAACGGAGCTCTCGAGCGGTGATTCCGCCCCCGGCGGACTCGGGACTGTCTGGCACGGGCCTTGCTCTCCGGTCTATCAGGACATGCCCGTGGGGGGCAGAGAGGCCTCCGATTTTCTCACATGAATGATGGAGGTTTGGGAATGCAACTGGAGAAACGCTTGAGGTTTGTCCTAGCGCCGTTCGTAGGGGTCGCACTGCTAGCGCTGGCGTCGGGAGCATGTGCTCGGGACACCAGCACGGAAGGTGCTGCAGAAGTCATCAGCGAGGCCGCTCCGGACGCGATCGAGGAACTCGCTCCGGACGTCGCTTCGGAGCCGGCCGAGGGTGCGGAAGAGCCCGCTCGGGATGCCGAAGGGGCGCCCGAAGACGCAGAGCAGCCATCCGAAGATGCAGCTTCAGGTGAAGAGCCCGAAGGGCAGGGGTAGTCGATCCTTCAGGGGGCGACCAGCCGCGCGCCCACGTTCGCCCCGGCGGCCATTCCCGGCGCCCGGAACCCGCGTGGTTCCGGGCGCTTTCCCGCTCCGCGCCGAGTCTGCGGCGGATCGATGAGTCCTGGAACCCGACCGGGCCAGCTTCACACCGTGCTCGTGTGGCTGGGCATCCTCTCCGCCTGCGCGTTCTTCTGGATCGGTCTGATCGCCTGGGTACGGGTGTTGCTGTCGGGCTAGCCGTCCGGGTGAGCTCCTACTTGATCAGGGGATCCCGGGGTAGCCCGAGGATCCGTTCCCCGATCTGGTTGCGTGCGATTTCGGAGGTCCCGCCCGCGATCGACGAGCCTCGAGCGGCCAGTAGCGACATGGCGATCCCGCCATCCCGGCCGTCCACGACGGCACCCGCGCTCCCGACCAGGCTCGCACAGAGATCCGCGACTCGTTGTCCGTGTTCCGAGCCCAGGAGCTTGGTGACGTTGCCCTCCGGTCCCGCCTCGCCCCCCGCGATGGCGCGGGCGGCCTGGCGCAGGTTGATCAGGCGCATGCCCTGGTCCTCGGCGAGGAGTGCCCCGACCTGCCGGGCGACGCCCGGGTCGTCGGGAGCGTGCCGCACCATGACCGCGAGCGGGCCGCTCCGGGCTCCTCTAGGGGGTGCTCCGCGACGGCTGCCGATCGACACGCGCTCGTTCCCGAGCGTGCTGCGCGCCACGACCCAGCCCTGATCCACAGGGCCGACGACGTCCTCGTCCGGCACGAACAGGTTATCGAAGAACACCTCGTTGAAGCCCGAGTGGCCCGTGACCTGTCGCAGCGGACGGATGTCGACGCCCTGCGCGTGCATATCGATCACCATCATGGTGATCCCCGCGTGCTTGGCCGCATCGGGATCCGTCCGGATCGTGGCAAAGCCGCGGTTGCAATTCTCGGCGCCGCTGGTCCACACCTTCTGTCCGGTGACGCGCCATCCGCCGTCGACCTTGACTCCTCGGCTCTGAATGCCCGCGGCATCCGAGCCTGCGTTGGGCTCGCTGAAGAGCTGGCAGAAGTTGAGCTCTCCCTCCATGCTCGGGCGTACCCAGCGCTCGACCTGCTCCGGCGTACCGTGCTGCGCGATCGTGAGCGTGACCCACCCGCTGATCCCGAGATTCGTCCGGTCTACTCCGGCGAACTCCTCGTCGATCACGAGCTGCTCGAGCGCGCCCGCCTCCCGTCCCCAGGGCTTGGGCCAGTGCGGCATCATGTAGCCCGTGTCGGCGAGCGCCTTGCGCTTCTGGTCTTCGGGAAGCTTCTTGTATTGCTCGACGAACGCGCGCACCTCCGTGCGGTACTGCTCGGCCTCCGGGGGCAGGTCGAGGCCAAACTCGCGCTGGACGCCGGCAGCCGAGAGACGCGTGACATCCTCCTGCGCTCGCTCCGCCGGTCCGAACAGCGCCTCCAGGGCACCGGCGCGGCGCAGGTAGAGATGCGCGTCGTGCTCCCAGGTGTAGCCGATGCCTCCGTGCACCTGGATGTTGAGCTGGGCACAGTACACGAACGCCGGGAGCGCCATGGCGGCGGCCACGGCACTCGCGAGGTCGGCCTGATTGTCTCGTACCTCGGCGCGAGCGGCGTCCCAGGCTCCGGCGGTCGCCAGCTCGGCATCCACCAGCATGTTCGCGCAATGGTGCTTCACGGCCTGGAACGTCCCGATCACGCGCCCGAATTGCACGCGGACCTTGGCGTACTCGGACGCCATCTCCGTGCAGGCGTGGGCGCCTCCCGATGCTTCGGCCGCGGCCAGGGTTCGCCCCAGGCGTAGCGCTACCGAACGACCGCCGGCAAGCACGCGTGCATCGGCGACCCGCACGCCCGTGCAGGTCACGGACGCGACGCGCCGACTGGGGTCGAGGTTCTTGCGTGGCTCGATCTGGAGACCTTCCTGTTCGCGATCGACGATCACCAGGTCGTCCCCGACCGGCAACAAGAGCACGTTGGCCAAACCCGCTCCGAGCACCAGACCGGCAGAGCCCTCGATCGAGCCGTCGGAGCCCCGCTTGAGCGAGCCCTCGAGTCCCACGGCCCCGACCACGGATCCATCGGTCAGTCCGGGCAGTAGCTCGCGCCGCTGCTGGTCGCTGCCCACCTCGTTGAGAACACCGGAGGCCAGAACCGTGGGTAGAAACGGTCCCGGGGCGACGGCGTAACCGATCTCCTCGACCACGATGGCCAGCTCGGGCAGTCCGAAGCCCTGGCCACCGTGCTCCTCGGCGATGTGCAAGCCGAGCCAGCCGAGCTCTGCAATCTCCTTCCAGAAAGCGGGCAGCTTCTCTTCCGGCGCCTCGAGGAGTTCACGGGAGGCGGTGCGGGCCTGCTTCGCCTCGAGAAAGGAACGCGCGACGCGCGCGAGCTCTTGATGTTCATCGGTGATCGCGATTGCCAAGGGGACGCTCCTTCATGCTAGCAGCGCAGCGGATCGTCTATCTTACTCCAGGGAGGCCACCGAATGGAGATGGGGCAGCAACTGCGCGGCAAGGTCGTGGCGATTGCCGGGGCCTCACGAGGGCTCGGCGTGGTCGCCGCGCGCACCTTCTCGGAAGCGGGAGCCCGGGTGGCGATGCTCGCCCGCTCCCGCAAGCGGCTCGAGGAAGAGGCAGCTTCGCTCGGGCCGTCGGCACTGCCCATCGTCACCGACATCGGCGACCCGGACAGCGTCCGAGATGCCTTCGCCCGAATCGGCCGCGAGCTCGGCCGGCTCGACGTCCTCGTGAACAACGCCGGTGTGGTGCCACTGGCCAGCGCAGAGGACGCGACCGACGAGCAGATCGCGTCTGCGGTCGGCACCAATTTCCTCGGACCGATCTACACGATGCGAGAGGCGATCCCTCTCCTGCTCGGAGCGGGAGGGGGACACATCATCAACGTGTCGACGGAGGCCACGCTGTACCCCGAAGCGCCCTTCCTCTCGCTCTACGCGTCCACCAAGTCCGGCATGGAAACCTTCAGCCGGGCGGCCTACATGGAGCTCCGGCCGAAGAACATTCACGTCACGGTGTTGCTGTGCGGCGTGCTGGGTGGGAGCCGGGATCGTCCGGACGGCGCTCGTCCGGATGGCAAAGGGGTCGTGGTAGCCCGCGAAGAGGCGGACCTGCTTCGTTTTGCGGCCGCACTACAGGCCAGTGGGCATGCGGCGATCTTCGGAGCTCCTGGCGTGGAGCTGGAAGAGGTCGCGGAGGCAATGCTGTTCCTGGCCACACGCCCCTCCGGCGTCGGGATCGACCGTCTCCACGTGCGCACGCACAACGAGGCCAGGACCTAGTGCCCTGTTAAGGGAGCGCGCTCCCGGAACAGGACACTAGATCACGTCTTGTTCGCGGAGCTCCTCGATCTCCCGGCTGGAGAGCCCGAGGATCTCCCCGTACACGTAGTCGTTGTCCTCGCCGTAGCAGGGCGCCCCCCGGCCCGTGATGCCTCCCATGTGTGTGGGGGTCTCGCTGAACCGGGCGGGGAACTCCTTCATGGGCCATGTCCCCATTTCCGTATGGGGAACCTCGGTCAGCCACTCGAGATGCTTCAGCTGGGGATCGTTCTCGTAGCGATCCTGGGCGTTCTGGCATACGCCGGCGGGAACACCGGCACGTTGCAGGCTCTCCATCAGCGCGTAATCCGCGCAATTCTGCGTCGCTTCAGCTAGGCGCATGTCGAGCTCTTCCTGGTGAGCCAGGCGCGACTGCAAGCTGGCGAACCGAGGCTCCCGGCTCCAGACGGGCTGGCCCAGTACTCTCACGAGGCCCTGCCATTCCTCCTCGCTGAAGCAAGCGATGGCGATCCAGCGGTCCTGACCCTGGCAGCGATACGCCCCGTGCGGTGCCGCAGGTTTGTAAGGAGAGCGGTTGCCGTAGCGCGACCAGTGCCGTCCGTTGGCCGACCAATCGAGGATCGTCGAGCCGGCCAGGTCGAGACCGGTCTCTACCTGGGAGGAGTCGATGTGGATGCCCTTGCCCGTGAGCCGCTGTCGATACAGAGCTGCCAGCAAGCCCGTGGCGAGATTGTAGGCACCAAACCAGTCGAGGTAGGAGTAGCCGATGCTCGACGGTGGAAACGGCTCGGGCAAGCCCGCGAGCTCGACGATTCCGGCGAACGCCGCCGCGACCTGGCCGGTCGTCCGGTAGTGGCCGTACAGCCCGTGCGCCCCCAGTCCGGACTGCTGGGCGTAGATGATCGAGGGGTTCAGCTGCCGCATCCGCTCGTACCCGAAGCCCCACCGCTCCATCACCCCGGCGGTGAAGCCTTCTGCGACCGCGTTGGCGCCTTCGAGCAGCCGGGTGAGGATCTCTCGGCCCTTCGGGTGCTGCATGTTGAGGCTGATTCCGAGCTTGCCGGTGTGGATGTCGTTGAACACCCCGCCGCGGTTCGGGCTGTCGGTGGGGGGGGGCTGGATCGGGGCCGTCGCCCTGTCTCGTTCCTCCCGCGAGGGAGCGATCGCGCTAAACCGCAGGTCCCAGCGGCCCTTCCACTCCACCTTGATCACCTCGGCGCCCTGCGCCGCGAGGAAGCGCCCCGCTCCTCCGCTGGCCAGCCACCAGGTGAAGTCGATGATGCGCACTCCGGAAAGCGCGAACGGCTTGCCGTGCGGACTGAGCACGGGGGGTTCGTCCGGCTCACGCACCTGCAAGGATCGGATCGGCTCCTGCGGGATCAGCTCCTCGAGAACCTCCTTCGTGTGTTCGCCCAGCAGGGGAGCTCGGGGTCCGCGTCGCCACGGACTCTCCGGCGCGTACCATTTTCCGCCGACGTAATCGAAGGTCCGGTCCAGCTCCGGGTGCTCGACCCGAAAGAACGTCTCGCGCTGCTGCCAGTGCGGGTCGCCGATGTTCTCTTCGGGCTTGGCGACGGGTGCCCAGAGGATCGCGGCCTCCTGGAACTCCTTCCACTTGCCCGGGTAACGGAAGCTCCGGATAAACTGGTGCTGCACGGCCGTGATGTGAGTCGCGACCCACGGCTCCCTGCGAAAATCCGGATCGTCGTATTTCGGATCCATCAGGTCGTCGGCCAGCCCGTAGGAGTCCATGAACTTGGCCAGGCGTTGGAAGCTGCCGCCGCCCCCGGTCTCGATCGTTGCGCCCGGCATCTCCCAGCGCCCGTCCTTGGTCATTCCCATGCGCATGGGAGCGATTCGCGCGCCGGCATGACGTCCGGTCTGCCGGTAGAAGGGCGTTCGGTTGTACACCCACGACGGGTGATCCCCCTCGGTGTTCTTGCTGGCCGCATCGTGGACGGCGACGGAGATCATCTGGCCCTTGCCCGTGCGGTCCCGGTGGTAAAGCGCTCCGAGGATGGCCTGCGCCGTGTGCTCGCCCGCGATGTGATACGCCTGCCACATCTGGGGTGCGATCGGCGGCGTGTCGTAGTGGCCCGAGGGCTCGGGGTCGTAGCCGCAGTTCATCATGATCCCGCTCAATGCGAGCTGGATCAGGTCCGATGCCTTGTAGTCCGCCCAGGGTCCGGTGTCGCCGAAGGGCGAGATGCGCGCGACGATCAGGGAGGGATTGGTCTTCTCGAGAGACTCGTGGTCCAGCCCCAGCCGCGCCAGATAGTCCCGAGGTCGCGTGTCCAGCACGACGTCGCTGCGCTTCGCCAGCTCCTGGAAGCTCCGTTGGCCCTCTTCCGTCTCCAGATCGAGTGTGATCCCGCGTTTGCCGAAGTTGTAGTGCCAGAAGTACAGGCTGCGTTCGATCTCGGGCCGATCTTCCAGGAACGGCCCGATGTGTCGGGTCTCGTTCCCTCCGGGGGGCTCGATCTTGATGACGTCGGCGCCGAGTCCGGCCAGCAACTTTCCGCAGTACTCGCCTAGCTCGTCGGCGAGCTCGAGGACGCGTATCCCCTGGAGGAATCCCTGGCTCCTGTCCGTAGCGAGCTGTTCCATGGCTCAAACCTCGTTCCGCAGAGTCGCGCCGCTTTCAAACGGGCTCGCGCGTAAAGGCGAGAGGCACGCTGCCATGGGTGAGCGGCCCGACCCCGGCGATGCACACATCCGCGTCGGGAACCTGGCGCTCGCCCGCCCGACCGGCCGCCTGCCTGGCCGCCTCGGCGATGTGACCGATGCCGTGCAGTCGCCCTTCGCCGAGCTGCCCGCCGAAGGTGTTGACCGGGAGCTCTCCGTCGAGCGCGATCCGGCCGTCCTGAATGAACTCGAAGGCCTCCCCCTCGCCGCAGAAGCCCAGCGCCTCGAGCCACCAGTAGACGAAGAAGCTGTACCCGTCGTAGAGCTGGGCAGCTTTGACGTCTCCCGGCTGCAGGCCCGACGATTCCCACATCCGATCGCAGTACATGCGGCTCGCCGCCTGCACGTGCTCCAGGGGTGGGCCCAGTGCCAGGTCCTGCGGCGCATCACCACCTTCGCTCACGTACTGCCCGTAGCCCGCGACGTATGCCGGCGGCTGCTTCCGATCGCGCGCTCGTTCCCCGCTGGTGAGCACGAGCGCGACCGCACCGTCGACCGGGATGTCGCAGTCGAGCAGGCAGACCGGATCGGCCAGCATCCGGGCATTCAGGTAGTCCTCGCGGGTCAGCGGCTGATCGCGGAAGTAGGCGTACGGGTTGCGGCGCGCGTTCTCCCGGTTGTTCACGATGAGTGTGGCCATGTGCTCGCGTGTCGCACCGTACCGGTGCATGTAGCGGTGGTAGGCACCTCCGTAGTACTGGTAGCCGCGGTGCATCCCGAACGGCGCCGTGAACTGGCTAGCTCCCGCGGCTCGGTCGGCCGTGAACGCGTTGTATTGGCCAGCGCTCGCGGGGTTGTGCATCGACCGGAAGACCACCGCGTTGTCACACACCCCTGAGGCCACCGCGTTGACTGCCTCCACGAAGCTGTTGGGGACGAGCGAGCGGGTCTGCGTGTGCCAGCGCAGCGCATTCGTCAAGCCCAGCTGACGAGCGACGAAGCCGACCGTCACGACATCGATGCCTTCGATACTGGCGCTGCCGAACACCGGGATCTCGGGATAGGTGGTCAGGCCGTCGATGTCGGCGAGCGAGAGTCCGGCGTCTTCCACTGCCTGCCTTACGGTCTCTAACGTGACCGCGCCGATCGACCGCTCCGATCGTCGCTCCAGCTCGGAATAGGCGATCCCGACGACCGCGGCCTTGCCCGCCAGGCGTGACACGCTGCTCACCTCCTCGGCCGGAACTGCGGCAGTGCCACGTCCTCGGTCAACCGCTCGAAGGTCACCTCTACGGGCATCCCGATGCGGGCCTCTTTCGGCTCGGCATCCACCAGATTCGCAACGATGGTGAGAAACGGCTGCTCCTCGAGCTCCACCCACACGTTCACGTAGGGAACGCGATCTTGGAACCCTCGCACGCGCCTGTCTCGCATCACGACAAATGTGTAGACCGTGCCCCTGCCGCTCACGGGCTCGAATGCGAGGTCGGACGACACGCAACAGGTGCAAAGGGGACGAGGGGGGTGGAACCAGCGGCCCGACTCCTGGCAGCGCTGGATCACGAGCTGCCCCTTGCGCGCAGCCTCCCAGAACGGGCGGGTCAGCTCGTCGGCGACGGGCAGAGGCGGCAACATATCGGTTGAATCAACCACCGGCAGTCGATCTTCGCACTGTTGATGGAGACCGGTCAACGACATGTCCGTAGTGAGGGTCCCCCTTGTCGGTGTGGCGTCTTCCGTGGTAGACAGGTCCAGGAATTTTGGCAGCTTCTGGCGTCAGTAAGCGAGCTTCCGTTTCGATCGATCCGAAGGAGGAAGGGCCCCTACATGGACTACCCTGTTATCTCGACCGATGACCACGCCTGGGAGAAGCGCGACACCTGGACTTCGCGTGTTCCGGCGCGTTTTCGCGATGACTGTCCGCAGGTGCGGCGGGAAGACGGCA
>JAUXJB010000126.1 GCA_030624945.1 Deltaproteobacteria bacterium
GCCCAGCTGATCCTCGAGCGTGTGGTGCGTCGGGTCTTCTAGCCCGGGCTAGTCGGAGTCCTCGGCGGTCGGGATCTGGCCCGGTTTCTCGGAGGGCGGAAGCACGGGCAGGGTCCCGGGCCGCGTGTAGTTGAAGCCGCGCGTGTTCAGCACGAACGACTTCGTCTTCCCGCGAGTGGCCCTCACCAGCGGATCGATCCGTATGGTGCGAACCGTGGACAGCTCGGGGATTTCGCAGGTGGCCGACGCCTCGGGGGCCGGAGCCGCTGCCTCCGGGGCGGCGGACTCGGCCGCCCGGACGCTCACGCCTCCCGCGCTGAAGAGTGCGGAAACCACCAGAAGTGTGTAGCCGAGGGAGCGCATGGCAATTCCTCCGTTTCGTTGTCATCGGCGCCAGCGCTCTCGGGCTTGAGTCCATTCGGCTCTGCACGTAAGGTGCACGCGGTATGCACGCCAATGTGGTCGATCCCGAGCGCGCCTATCTTCTGGTCGTCGATCTCCAGGAGACGTATCGGGACAAGCTCTTCGAATGGGAGCGCACCGTAGAGCGGGCCGTCGTCTTGATTCGCGCGGCGCGCCTTCTGGAGCTGCCGGTGCTCTTCACCGAGCAGTACCCGCGGGGACTCGGATCGACGGCACCCGAGGTGATGGACGCCCTCGCAGACGCGCCGCGTTTCGAGAAGCGAACGCTCTCGGCCCTCGGCGCAGCGGGACTGCCCGAGTACCTGGCCACGCTCGACCGCTCCCAGGCCATCGTGTGCGGTATCGAGACCCACGCCTGCATCAACCACACGGTTCACGACTTGCTGGGGCGCGGAGTCGCCGTCCACCTCCCCTGCGACGCCCTCTCCTCGAGGCGCGAGCGCGAGCACTCCCTCGGCCTCGCCAAGCTGTTGCGCTCGGGAGCGATAGGCGGAAGCGTCGAGGGAATCGTGCTCGAGTGCCTGCGCAGCGCCGATCACCCCCAGTTCAAGTCCGTTCAAGCCCTGCTCAAGTGAGATGAGCGTCGCGGCGCTTCGTCGTCTCGAGCGGGAAGTTCCCGAGTGCAGGCGCTGTCCGCGTCTCGGCGCATATCTGGGCGAGCTGCGCGAACGTCATCCCGATTACTGGAACAGTCCCGTGCCCGGGTTCGGGGACCGCCGCGCCTGGCTCGCCATCGTCGGCCTGGCCCCCGGCCTGCACGGTGCCAACCGCTCCGGGCGGCCATTCTGGCTGGATGCATCGGGCGAGTGGCTCTACGGCGAGCTGGAGCGCCAAGGGCTCTGGGACGGCGAGCGGATGACCGGCGCCTATCTTCTGAACGCGGTGAAGTGCGTCCCTCCTCAGAACCGACCCAACGGAGCGGAGCAGGCCGCCTGCAGGCCCTGGCTCACGCGGGAGCTGGCCGCACTGGGCTCGCTGCGCGTCGTGATCTCCCTCGGATCCATCGCACACGCAGCGGTGTTGCGGAGCTGGGAGGCCCGGCCGCGCAAGCGCTACCCGTTTGGCCATTGCACCTTGCACCGCATCGATGGCCACCCGCCGTTGCTTTCGAGCTATCACCCATCCCGCCAGAACACGAACACCCGGGTGCTGACGCGCCCGATGTGGAGGGCCGTGTTCCGGCGAGCCCGGCGCCTCGGCCGCGAGAATTGCGTCGGAACTCCCGGAACTGGACACTAGCGGCGTGAGCGACCTGGTCCCAGACATCCGCACTCCCGTACCCGGCCCAGGCTCGAGAGCCCTCGCGGATCGGCTCCGGCGCGTGGAGTGTCCCGAGGTCACCTCCCTCGGGGTCCCGCCCATTTTCTGGGAGTGCGCCAGCGGCGCCAACGTCATCGACGTGGATGGGAACCGCTACGTCGACCTGCTGGCGGGCTTCGGTGTCGCCGCGCTCGGCTACGCACACCCGGAGATCGCAGACGCCTGGGGCGAGCAGGCCCAGCTCTTGCCGCACGCCATGGGCGATGTCTACCCCGCGCGCGTCAAGGTCGAGCTGCTCGAGGCGCTCACCCGCATCCTGCCTGCCAACCTGGGCAAGGCGATCCTCTCCTCGTCCGGATCCGATGCCGTCGAGTCGGCGCTGAAGACCGCCATGCGCGCAACCGGGAGAGCCGGCGTCATCGCCTTCGAAGGGGCTTATCACGGACTCGGGCTCGGCGCGCTCGATACGACGCATCGGGAGTTCTTCCGCGCGCCTTTCGAGGAGAGGCTTCCCAGGCGCACGCGCTTCGTCCCGTACGGGGACGCAAAGGCCGTCCGCGAGGAGCTGGCGCGGGGCGACGTAGGCGCGATCCTGGTGGAGCCGATCCAGGGGCGCGGGGGCTGCTGCGTTCCGCCTCCGGACTTCTTGCGCGAGCTCCGCGAGCTCGCCGACGGAGCCGACACGCTGTTGCTCGCGGACGAGGTCTACACGGGACTGGGTCGAGCCGGCTCGTGGCTCGCTTGCGAGGCACAGGGAGTCATCCCCGACGTCGTCGCACTCGGAAAGGGGCTGGGCAATGGCTTTCCCATCTCGGCCTGCGCGGGTCGGGAGGACGTGATGGAGGCGTGGGGGGAATCGAGGGGCGAGGCCATTCACACGAGCACGCATCTCGGCAATCCCGTCGGTTGCAGGGTCGCTACGCGCGTTCTCGAGATCATGGACCGCGATCGGCTTCCCGAGCGGGCGGCCGTCCTCGGTGCTCGCATGCTCGAACGCCTCCAGGCGGCGCTCGCCGACAATCCCCGCGTCCGCGAGGTGCGCGGACGCGGTCTCATGTTGGGGATCGAGCTTGTAGATGCCGCGGATGCCCGGCGCGTGGTGAGCGAAATGCTATGCGAGGGCTGGATCTTGCTCGCGGAAGGGGCGGATGGCCGCGTGCTCTCACTGACACCGCCGTTGACGATCTCCGAACAGCTCCTCGAGAGCGGCGTCGATCGCCTGGTGGAGCATCTACGCGCATGAAGCGGGCGAACATCGAAGAATGCGTGCTCGCCTGGATCGCAGAAGGTGTCGACGCACCCGCGGACGAGAAGCGCTTCGACGAGCTCGCCCTCGCGCTGTTCCGCCACCAGTACGAGCACGGCGAAGCCTATCAAAGACTCTGCGCGGCGGAGAACCGGAACCCGTCGAACGTCGAGCACTGGACGGAGATTCCCTCCGTCCCCACGGGTGCCTTCAAGCGCGCCCGGCTGGCGACCTTTCCCGTCGAGCGAGAGGTGCGCACGTTCCGGAGCAGCGGAAGCTCCAGCGCGGAACGGGGAGAGCTTCATCTCGACACGCTCGAGCTCTACGACGCCTCGCTGCTGGCGACCTTCGGCGCGTACATCTGCTGCGCCTCCGACCCCCTGCGCTTTCTCGTCCTGGCTCCGTCCTCGAGAGACGCTCCGGAATCCTCTCTCTCGTACATGTTCGATCGCGCAGGACACGAGTTCGGGCGGGGTGCACCTTCCTTCTACATCGACGCCGGCGGCTGGGATGCAGAGCAGACGATCGCCGACCTCGAGAAGCTGGCCGAGCCTGCCGCGGTCGTGGGCACCGCGTTCTCGTTCGTACACCTGCTCGACGAGCTCGCGTCACGCGAGATACGTCTCGCGCTACCGGAGGGCAGTCGCGTGATGGAGACCGGCGGTTTCAAGGGCCGCTCGCGCGAGCTTTCGCGCGCCGAGCTGCACGCCTCCATCGAGGCCGGCCTCGGCGTGCCGGTCTCGCGGATCGTAAACCAGTACGGGATGTGCGAGCTCGCCAGCCAGTTTTACGAGGCGACGCTCCGAACGGGAGAGCCCACCCACGCCAAGAGCGTTCCACCGTGGGTGCGCACGCGGGTGCTGGATCCGGCGACGTTCACCGACGTATCGCCAGGCGAGACGGGCGTGCTCGTACACTACGACCTCGCGAATACCGGCTCGGTGCTCGCCGTCCAGACGTCCGATCTCGGACGACGCCTCGACTCGGGCTTCGAGATGCTGGGGCGCCTGGCGGGCGCCGAGGAGCGCGGCTGCTCGATCGCGGCTGACGCGCTGCTGGGATCCCGGTGAGAGAGTTCGCCGCCGCCGAGAAGATCGATCGGCTGGACCGCGCGCTCTCTCTCTGGCGCGCGCCGAAATCTCCGTGGCTCGCCCGACTCGCGGAACGGCACGGGGGCTTCTCGCCCGAGGTCGTCTCGCTGGGCGTGACCAGGGGGCTGGAGGGCTGGACCCGCGACTCCCTCGAGCGCCTCCACGAACGGGAGCTCGACCGGCCTTGCTGGGTCCCGGCGGAGACGGCTGTCTGGCTGGCCGGCTCCGTGCCCACCGCGACCTTCGCCGCGCTCCTGCTGCCGCTGCTGGCCGGATCGGCGGTTCTGGCCAAGCCGTCCTCGGCGGATCCGGTGACGCCGGAGCTGTTCACGGATTCGTTGGCCGAAGCCGGACTCGCGGGAGCGGTTCGCATCTGCGGGGAGGACGAGGCATTGCGGGAGGCGGACTGCGTCGTGGCCTATGGCAACGACGCGACCATCGAAGCCGTTCGTCGGCGGGCGCCCGCGAGAGTCTTCGTGGGCTATGGCCACAAGCTGTCGCTCGCGGCGATCGGGCCAGAGGTGAGCGTCGAGCAAGCGGCCCGAGATCTGGCGTTGGACCTGGCCCTGTGGGATGGGCGGGGTTGCCTCTCGCCCGCCTACGCGCTGGTGCTGGACGAGCCGGCCGGCCGCGCCGAGTCCCTGGCCGGCGCCCTGGCACAGTCACTCGAGCACACACAGGAGGTGCTTCCGCGCGGAGCGCTTGCACCGGCGGAGGAGCTCGAGATCCGAGAACGGCGCAGCTTTGCGGCACTCCGACCGGACGGGCTCCTCTTCATGTCCGGGAACTCCACCGCCTGGACCGTCGCTTATGATCCGAGTGGTCCGCTTCCGTCGCCAGGAGCGCTTCGCTTTGCGCGGGTCGTCGGCGTGCGCAATCTCGCAGAGCTCGCAGAGCGGTGCCGCGAGCTCCAGCCTACCCTATCCTCCATCGGTCACTGCGGCTGGGGCGAGCGCGAGGCGGAGATCGCGACGATCGCCGCCTCGTCGGGCGCATCGCGCGTCTGTGCACTGGGACGCATGCAGCTACCCCCGATCGACTGGAACCACGACGGCATGAGTCCGCTTCGGCCCATGCTGCGGTTCACGGACATCGAAGGCAGCGAGAGCAAGGCCAGGTGACGGAAGAGCAGCGCGACACAACCGCAGCAGCGGCGTTGACCCGCCCGGCTGCGATGACACACGTAGCGGTCCGCACGACGCGCATGAAGGAGTCGATCGATTTCTATCAGCGCTACGCCGCGCTGCGGATCGTTCACGAGCGGGTGGACAACGGCATACACGTGGCCTGGCTCTCGCACCGGAGCGAGGATCCCAACTTCGTGATCGTCCTGCTGGAGATGCCACACGAGCCGCCGCTCGAGCCGGCCTCGACGGATCACTTCGGATTTGACGTCGC